>DAOUIB010000281.1:0-5355 GCA_034428275.1 Anaerolineae bacterium | reverse complement strand
TCGTATGCGGGCGACATGATATGTCGCCCCTACAGCATTCCGCAGGAACGGTACATCGTGTCGCCCGCCCGCAAAAAACAACGCCATTGTACGGGCGGGCCGCGTTCACTCCTCCCGCGGCGGCAGGGGCGCTTTCTTGCGGCTGCTGGCCGCGCCGAATTGCTCCAGGTCCGCCGGGTCCTGATAGCGCTGACCGTTGGGCAGGGTCGCGCCGCTCAGGTCCGCGCCGCGGAAACTGGCGCTGCGAATGTCCGCGCTCTGCAGGTTGGCCTCGACCAGGCTGGCCTCGCGCAGGTTGGCGCGGTGCAGGCTGGCCCCGCTCAGGTCCGCGCCGCGCAGATCGGCCGCGCGCAGGTCCGCGCCGCTGAGCCGCGCGCCGCTCAGGTCGCTGCCCGTCAGGGTCGCGTCGGTCAGCAGCGCGCCGGCGAGGTTGGCGCCCTTCAGGCGCGCCTCGTCCAGGTCCGCGTCGGCCAGGTTGGCGTCACCGACGTCGGCGCCGGTCAGGTCCGCCGAACCCAGTTGCGCCTCGCCCAGGTCCGCGCCGCGCAGCACGGCGCCGCTGAGCCGCGCGCCGCGCAGATCGGCCTCGGCCAGGACGGCGTCGTGCAGATTGGCGCCGCTCAGGTCCGCGCCGCGCAGGTCCCGACCGGCGAGGTTTTCGTTGCCCAGGTCGCGGCCGCTGAGGTCGCTGCCGGCCAGGCTTTCGCCCTCCCCTTCGGCATCGGCGTCCACGATCACCACGCGCCGGCGCCGGCCGGAACTGCCGCTGGTCTCCAGGTCGATGCCGATGTCGGACATGGCGCGGCGGATGGTGTCGCGCGTTTGTGTCACCAGGCTGTCGCGCAGGTTGCGGCTGACCTCGCCGAAATCGATGTCTTCGAGGTCCAGGTCGATGTCGACCTGGGGCCGGCGACGCGCGCGCAGCAGGCTCTCGAGGTAACCGGCCAGCTGGCTGCAGGCCAGGCTGACCTGGGTGATGAGCTGCTGCTCGTCGATATCGGCTTCAGGCTCCAGGCGCAGCGTCTCGCAGACAAAAAGGTCGTCCGGCAGGCGCTCGGCCGCGCGGGCCTGCAGGCTGCTGTAGCTGCGCAGGATCATCGCACCGGTGCCGGCCGTCGCGTCGGCGCGGATGGCATGGCGGACGGACTGGTCCAGCGCCTTCAGCGCGCGCAGGATCTGTTGCAACTGCTCGCGGGTTTCCTCGTTCATCACCTCATCCTTTCTGTGACCGGGAGATACGGGCGGGGCGGGGCGTTCACGTCGCCTCCCTCGCCCGTCCGGGCTGCGGCTCGCCGTCCAGCAGGGCCAGCAGCAGATCGCGCAGGGCCGCCCGCGCCTGCGCCAGCAGCGAGCGGATGGTCTCCAGCGTCTCGCCGAGATGGCAGCCGAACTCGCCGAAGTCGACGGCGAACTCGACACGCGGCCGACGCCGCGCCCGCAGCAGGCTCTCCAGGTAGAGCAGCAACTGGCTGCAGGCCAGGCTGACCTGGGCGACGAGCTGCGCCTCCTCGCCGGGCTCCGTCTCCGGTTCCAGGCGCAGCGCCTCGCTGACGAAAACGTCATCGGGCAGGCATTCGGCCGCGCAGGCCTGCAGGCTGCTGTAACTGCGCAGGGCCAGGGCGCCGGCCCCGGCCGTCGCGTCAGCGCCCATGGCGTGGCGGAGCGACTGCTCCAGCGCCTTCAGCGCGGGGACGATCTGTCCCAGTTGTTCACGGGTCTCCCTGTTCATCACACACTCCTCTCTCTGACTGCGAGGGTCGGGCGGATCGACTCTGCGCCCGCCGCAGCCCCGCGTTTCACAGTATTTCCCGCGCCCTGGCGGGAGTCGGCTCGCTGTCCAGCGCGGCCAGCACCCAGGGAGGCACCAGGCGTCGCAAGGTACGGCGGGCGTGCGACAGGCGCGAACGGACGGTGCCCGGATTGGTGTTGGTGGCCAGGGCGATCTCGGCGTAGCTCATTTGCTCCTCGGCGTAGAGGATGAGCGCCTGGCGCTGGTTTTCCGGCAACTTCTCCATCGCCTCGCGCACCACCAGCTGGATGAAGAGCCAGTGCGCCAGTTCGTCGGTCGGCTCGGCCGGGTCCGGCAGGGTCTCCGCCAGGGAGAAGGACTTCCCCTCCGGCTCTTCATCCAGCGAGACGCTCTGGAAGCGGCCCTGACGGCGCAATTCGTCGTAACAGCGGTTGCGCGCCATGCGAAACAGGTAGGGTCGCAGGCCGCGCCGGGCGTCAATCCGGTCGCTTTTGCGATAGAGACTGAAAAACACGTCCTGCACGATGTCGTCCTCGGTATCGCTGTCGCCAATCAGGCGCCGCACGTAGCGGCGCAGCGGGCTTTCGAGACGCTGCATGAGCAGCACGAAGGCGTCGTTGTCGCCCTCCTGCAGGGCGCGCAGCAGATCGTTCTCGTCCGCACGGCCCCCCTCCCCCTGCTCATGCGTCTCATCTTCAGCCAGCGTCCGGCCCAACGGCATCCACGCGCTCCTCGTTACACCCCTTCTACGCATTGCCGGCGGCGTCTGTTCAATAGCGGCGCCGGATTTCCACCGCATCGCCCTTTCGTCGACCGTTCACAAGGGAGCAGACCATGTATACCCTGGCCACAGCACAACAACTTCGCGCGCGCCTGGATCTTGAGCCGAGTGCCGCGGACCAGCGCCTGTGGCGCGCCCTGACGGCGGCCACGGCGCGCATCGAACGCGACAGCGGCCGCCGTTTTCTGCCGCGCCTGGCGACGCTGCCGCACGCAGCGCGCCATCCGCGCGAGTTGATTCTGCTGGACGACCTGTTGCAACTGCAGCGCCTCGGCAATGGCGACGGCCGCGACGTCGACCCCGGCGACGTCCAGACCCTGCCGGCCATCTCCCAGGGCAGCGTCAGCGTACTGCGCCTGACCGGAGCGCAACGCTTCAGCGGGCCCGCCGCCCTGCAGGTGACTGGCCTCTGGGGCTGGCACGAGCGCTGGTCCCGGGCCTGGCGCCGCGGCGTCGACCGCTTGCAGGACGATCCCCTGTCGGCGACGGCGGCGACCCTGCGCGTGGCGGACGGCAGCCGCTTCGAGGCGGGCCAGCTGTTGCGCCTCGGCGACGAGTACCTGCGCCTGCTGGCGATCGATGCGGCGGGCCAGGCCCTGACCGTCGAACGCGGCGCGCAGGGCACGACGGCCGCCACGCACAGCCAGGGCTGGGGCATCGACGTCTACCGGCCGCCCGCGGCCGTGACCCTGCTCTGTCTGCGCCTGGCGGCCTGGCTCTACCGCGAGCCGGAACGCAGCCCCGCCGAGCCGCTGCCCGCCGACGTCGCCGGCGAACTGCGCGCGCTGCGCCGCGACAGCGCCGCGTCCTGACGCCTGGAATCAAAAAGGGGCGCGGTCTCCCGCGCCCCCACTGCGTGACCCTTGCAGCGCTCAGGTGTCGGTCGTTTCGGCGCTCTCGTCGTCGTCCATGGCCTTGTCGCCGTGCCTGTCGCCATCCGGCCAGCCATGCCAGCCACGTCCGCCGCGGCCGCGCAGCCCGCGCGCGAAGTCGCCGGATTCCATCGCCTCCAGCCTTTCGGCCATGGCCTCGCGGTAACTCTCGGCGCGCTCCTCGCTGATCCTGCCGGATTCCACGGCCTCGTCCAGCCAGGCCTCCATGGCTTCCTGAAGGCCGGCTGCCATTTCCGCCCGGTCAATACCGAACTTGCCCACACCATAGTCACCGCGCACCATGGACTCGATGCGTTCGGCGATTCTGGCAGTCGCGCTTTCGGTGACCGTGGCGGTGGCTTCCGCGATGAAGGCCTCCGCGTCGCCGCCGTTGGCCTCGATCAGGGCGGCAAGGGTGTCGCCGCCGCGCAGGGCCGCGTGCAGCGCAGCAGGCTCCAGACCGGTGGCCTCCGTGACCAGGTCCATCAAGACCGGGGCCGGGCCGCCGGGCATTGCCAGGCCGCGCCCGCCGAAGCCGTGGAAGCCGCGGCCAAAGCGGAAGCCGCCGCGACGGCCGTAGTCGCGATGCAGTTTGGCGCTGCCGTCCTCATCGCCGTTGCCGCCCTCGTCCTGGGCCATGATCATCCCGGCGCCCAGGGCGAGCGCGACGATCAGCAGGGTAGTGAGCAGCAGGTTTCGGGTGTTCATCGTTTCATCCTTTCGTTTCACCCGTCGTGGCCTGCACAGCGCAGGCAATGACAAGGTTGGCGGCGAATTGTCACGACAGTTTTGCCAGGTTGTAAAAATTTGGTAAACCCGCTGAGAGTCCGATTAACGGGGCCTCGTTCAGCGGTCGGCGTAGGGGTCCGGCAACACCAGGTGGCGGTCCTGCGGCGGCCGCGTGTACTGGCCCTCGCGGGCCGGTCGCGGCGGCAACTCGATGGGCCCGGGCATCACGTCCTCGTGCGGGATGTTGTCCAGCAGGTGACGGATGCAAATCAGGCGCGCGCGCCGTTTGTCGTCGGTATCGACGTGGTGCCAGCGGGCCTCGGGGATGTCGCAGTGTTCCAGCATGATGTCCTTGGCCTTCGAGAACTCGACCCAGCGCTGCCGCGTTTCAAGGTCGATGGGGCTCAGCTTCCAGCGGCGCATGGGGTCATGCGAACGCGCCTGGAAGCGCCGCTCCTGTTCCTCGTCGCTGACCGAGAGATAGTACTTGAAGAGCAGAATGCCGGAGCGCACCAGCATGCGCTCGAAATTCGGGCAACTGCGCAGGAAATCCCAGTATTCCTCGTCTGTGCAGAAGCCCATGACGCGCTCCACGCCGGCGCGGTTGTACCAGCTGCGATCGAAGAGCACCATTTCGCCGGCAGCCGGCAAATGCGGCACGTAGCGCTGAAAGTACCATTGCGTCCGCTCGACGTCGGAGGGCTTGCCGAGGGCCACCACGCGCACGCCGCGCGTATCCAGGGGCTGGACGATGCGTTTGATCAGGCCGCCCTTGCCGGCCGCGTCGCGCCCCTCAAAGAGCACGAGGACGCGCAGTCCGCTGTGCTTCACCCAGTATTGCAAACGGACGAGACCGAGTTGCAACTGCGCCAGCTCGCGCTCATAGAACTTGCGGTTCAGCCGCACCCGTTTCTTCTTCTTCTTTTTCTTCGCCATGGCCTCGCCCTCGCTGCCGGGTCAGGTTGACGGGGAGTTTAGCGCAATCTGATGGACGGGGCCGGTGGGGCGCCCTTTTCCCGCTCAGGCGCGGGAGCCCTCTCCGGCCCCTTTCCCGCCAGATCAGGTTGAGAGGAAGAGTTAGGTGTTCAGTCACCGGCAGGTTGGGGCGCCCTTTTCCCGCTCAGCCGCGGGAGCCCTTCCCTAAGGGAGGGGGGACCACCACACAGAAGTACTGGGTGGATGTCCAGCTGCGCTGGGGAGACTACGACTCTCATGACGTGGAA
>DAOUIB010000280.1:0-3220 GCA_034428275.1 Anaerolineae bacterium | reverse complement strand
TCCGCCTGCGAAGGGAATCGCTGCCGACGCAGGACAGCGAAGTGAGCGCCACGCTCGAACCGCATTCCCTGACCGCGCTGGAGCTTGCTGTGCGGCGTTAGGTTGGCGTCATGCTGCGCCCGCCCTCACCCCCCGGCCCCTTTCCCGCTCAGTCGCGGGAAGGGCTCCCGTCCCCCGGGACGGGAAAGGGAATTGGGGGGTGAGGGCCATCAACCGCGACAGGGCAAATGGCTTCCCCTCTCCCTGAAGGGCTCCCACCATGGGTGGGAAGGAACTCCCCCTCTCCCTGAGGGAAGGGCTCCCGCGACTGAGCGGGAAAGGGGTCGGGGGGTGAGGGCCACCACTCCCTGACCGCGCCAAAACTGTCCGTCCGTCGCCAATGCACTGCCGTCGAGCTACAATCCGGCCCGGCGTCGCCAGCAGACAGGGAGCACAACATGGCCCCCGACTTCCCCGGCGAGGAGCGCGACCTGCGCTTCTTTCCCATCCGCAATGATGCGCCGCGCCACCTGACGCCGGAGCAGATCCGGCAGTACAACGAGCGCGGCTACATCTTCCCGCTCGACGTATTCAGCGAAGACGAAATCGCCGCCCATCGCCATTACTTTGACGAGTTGACGGCCATGGCAGAGGCCGCCGGCCTCGACAACTACGGCATCAACGCCTGGCACTCCAGTTGCGCCGGCATCTACGACCTCGTCACCGAGGGCCGCATCCTCGACTACGTGCAGGACCTGCTGGGCGAGACCGTCATCCTCTGGGGTTCGCATTACTTCAACAAGCTGCCCGGCGACGGCAAGCGCGTCAGCTGGCACCAGGACGCCACCTTCTGGGCCCTCAGCCCCAGCAAGACCGTCACCGTCTGGCTGGCGCTGGACGATACCGACGTCGACAACGGCGCCATGACGCTCATCCCCGGCTCGCATCTGCACGGCGCCATCGAGTACGTCGACAGCCGCCCGGAGGAGAACAACGTGCTCTGGCAGACCGTGGAGGGCGCCCCGCAGTACGGCGCCGCGCCCGTCCCGGTCGAACTGCGCGCCGGCCAGATGTCGCTGCACACCGACCTGCTGCTGCACGGCTCGGAGCCGAACCTGTCGGACCGGCGTCGCTGCGGCCTGACCATGCGCTTCATCCCCGGCGACGTGGTGCGCACGCTGCCCGACTGGAACAGCGGGGCCATCCTCTGCCGCGGCGCGGAGCCGAACGGCCACTTCAACTACATCGCCCGCCCCGACGGCGACCGCATCCCGGAGCAGGCCTGACTCGCTTTTGCACTAACCAGCCTCAGGTTTTTCTCCCCCTCTCCCGATAATGGCTCCCCTCTACCTGAGGGAGAGGGGCCGGGGGCGAGGGCCGGCGCATCAGCCAGACAGAAACCATCTCCAAATCCTGACAATGCTATACTGACCTCCCGCCCATGCGGGCAGGAGAGGGCATCATGAAGCTGGATATCAAAAACTTCCGCTCAATCAGGGACCAGAGCGTCGAACTGGCGCCGATCACCGTGCTCTATGGGCCCAACGGCTCCGGCAAGTCGAGTCTGCTGTATGCGCTGCTGGTGATGAAAAACATCATTCTCAACTCCAACAGGCCCACCAGTAGTTTTTTCGACTTTGGATTCGTAAACCTGGGAACCTTTGAGGCTCTCGTCCATAACCATCGCCCTGACAAGGAAATCCGGTTTCAGATTGAAGCAAAGATTACCAATACAAACAATGCCAAGTGGGGGGTGCAATTCGGAAGGCAGGGTGGAAGGTTTCTGTTGAGTATGGATATAGGTCCACAGATTGGTTTTCTTTCATTTGAATTGCCGATCTCGTTTCCCTACCGACTCGATATCGATACGCAGCACAAGGTAAACCTGACTGATCAATCCGTGAACATTGTTTGGGACGGCATCACCGCCCGCCTGGAGTCTATCGATAGTTCCGTCCCCAATGGCCAAGCCGAGAGAGATCTTGCGACCATCTTGAACGCCCCTGCCGAAATTTTGCGGAAGACCGGCGCAGTCCCGCTTCAGAGAGGATTTTCACACGACAGTTTTTCTGTTGTACCTGTTTCACCGTTACTAATCGAAGAAGATGAGATGGCTTCATTGCTGGCCCACGACAAATATCTGGAATCCCGTGTCAGTCGATACCTTGAGCGAATAACAGGACGCGAAATCAGAGTGCACTTCAGACCTGGCACATCGATTTTCACACTGGATGTTCTTGAACGCAGTACCGGAGTGGCGACGGAAATTGTTAACGATGGCTTTGGGGTGAACCAACTTGCCTGGTTCCTCGCCCGTACGCTGCACAGTGGAACTACATGGATGTGCGTCGAAGAACCGGAGACACACCTGCATCCGTCCGCCATTCGCAAAATGGCATACGCCCTGGTGGACATCATTCACGACGAAGTGAAAAAGTTCGTCATCACAACACACAGTGAAGCGCTTGTTCTGGCACTTCTTTCAGAAGTCACGCGCAAACGCCTGAAACCGGAAGAGGTTGCCTTCTACCTGACGCAGAAGGAAGGCAGGGAGACTCACTTCGAACGACAGGAAGTGAACGAGCTTGGCCAGGTAGATGGGGGATTGTCCAGTTTCATGGAAGGTGAACTGGAGGAAATTGCAGCCTTTTTCGGCCGTGAAGAGTAGCAACCAGTGGCATCCCGATGGTTCATTCTGAATGAATGGATTTTGCACGACCTCGTCGGTGAAAACGGTGTCGTCAAGCAAAAGCAAAGTGGAGACTTCCTGTCCGCTCTGCTGGAGAGCCCGGATGGAATAGTTGTATATTTCGCAAGTCAATGGATGAGGAAACTCTGGAATTTCTACAGCCGAAACAGTCAAGGAGATACTTACCGGACTGAGGAACGACGCCTGTTTACACTCTTGTACACAGACATCATCAGACACAGCAGAAAATGTCGTGGGTTACTCAATGAACACATTGGTGATTTACCGGATGATCTTCAAAGTCTGTTGGACAGCAACACAATAGACCGCGACGACACATATTTGTTTCAGACGTTCTTTGCTCCGGGTGTTCAGGCTGAATGCATTGTCACGACAGACCAGCGACTGATTGATGCCATCGACGAGTCTCCGCTCAATGTATCAACCATCCACCGCGACGACTTCCTCGACGATTACCTCGCTTCAACACCCGCCCCGTAACCCCTACTCCAGGTGCGACCAGCGGGGCAGCGCCAGCACCTCCGGATTGAC
>DAOUIB010000279.1:0-4293 GCA_034428275.1 Anaerolineae bacterium | reverse complement strand
ATCGCGGCGACCCTGCTGCTGGCCCGTCGCTTTCGGGAGTCAATTCTGGCGGAAGTGACGGCCCAGCAGGGCCTGGTGACTGCCCAGGGCGCTGCGGGAATCGGCGCCCTGTTGTTCCTGCAACTGACGCTTCTGTCCTTGCCAAACGGCATCGCGGCGCGCAGCGCGGTCTCGCTACAGTGGCTCACTCCTGCCCTGGTGGGCGCTACACTACTGCCTCTTTTGCCCCCTTGCCGCAACCTGGGGCGCGCGTTGCTGCAGGCCTTTTACGGCGGCCTGCGGGGCTGGCTGTGGCTGGCGCTGACGGCGCTGCTGCTGATTTTCGGCCTGCGCCTGGAAGGGATAGCCGCGGCCATGGCGCTCGTGGTTCTGCAGTTCGCCATCAGTTTGACCTGGTCGTGGTTGCAGCGCCCGCTGGAAGAAGGCGATCGCGACTTCAACGGCATCGCGCTGTCCGGCGCCCTGTTGGTCACCGCCCTGTTGCTCGCCATTGATTTTTTCACCGTCGCCTCGCCGCTGAGCGCCGCTCTCTTCGCCCCGAATGGTGAAGATCTCGACCTTGCGAGTCGCATGCTACTCGGTGTCCGCGGCCTGGGATGGGCCATCCTTCTGCTGGCCCTGATATTGACGGCCCTGCCCATGACGCGCTCCCGTCTCCGCACGGCCTGGGCACGTGAATCCCCCGACGTGGGGCTGGTCCCCTTCACGCTGCTGTTCGTAGCGGTCGTGGCCGCAATCGCCTTCACCCGGCCCCAATCCCAAGCGGAGGTTCCGGGCGGATCGACTTTCCGAATCGCCTCCTGGAATCTGGAGGCGGATGCCATGGCGTCGGATGAAACTTCACTGGAGAGCGTTGCCCAAAGCATCGCGGCCAGTGGCGCCGATTTCGTCCTGTTGCAAAACGTCGACGCCGGGCGCAGCGCCAGTTTCTGGGTCGACCAGGCCTGGTGGCTGGCCCGACGCCTGGGCATGCAACATGGCTGGTTCCCGACGGCGGATGGCGTCAACGGGCTGGCCGTGCTGGCCCGCGCCGGTCTGCTGGAGACCAGCGGCCGGCTGGCCGTCGGTGACGGTCAGCAAGGCGGACTGCAGCGGGCCGTCGTGGATTTCGCCGGCGATCGCCTGACCCTCTATAACTACTGGCCCGGTCAAACGCCGCGCAGCCTGGAAATCCAGCTTGGCGCCATGAATTCCCTTATCGGCTCCCTGCACGCGCAGGGTGAACCGGACTTGCTGGTGCTGGCGGCTTCTTTTGATGGCGTCCCCGAAGACGCCCTGCTCCTCCCCCTGCGCGCCGCGAATTTCATGGACCCCTTCGCCATTCATGGCAGCGAATCCGCCTGGACGTACATGTCGGACGGGGAAGCGTTGCGCCCGGACTATCTTTGGTTCAGGGCGCCCCTTGGGGACGTGGGGACGGGTATCCTCGGCGCGCCCGGCCACGGCCACCGCCTGTTGATGGTCGAGCTTTCACTCGCTGCCTGATTGCGGCAAACGACCTTCGCGCTGCAACGACTGGAGAGCGTCCCGCGCAGCGGCCTGGGCCGCCGCCTGCTTGCTGTTGCCGCGTCCCGTGCCCAGTTCCTCGTCCAGTATCCGCACGGCGACCGTAAACTGCTTCTGATGGTCCGGCCCGCTCTCCGCGCGGGTCTCATAGACCGGCGTGGCGAGCAACGCAGCCTGACTCAGTTCCTGCAATCGGCTGCGGGCATCCAGCAGGTCTGCCGCCAGCAGGTCATCGACAAGCGGGCCCAGCAGGGTCGCCACAAATGCCTCGGCGGCGCCCTGCCCCCTGTCGATGAAAATCGCGCCCAGCAGGGCCTCAAAGGCGTCGCCAAGAATGCTGCGCCGTTGCCGGCCGCCGTTTTGCTCTTCGCCCCGTCCCAGGCGTAGCAGGGGGCCGAGTTCCAGGTCAGTAGCAAGGTCCGCCAGGGTCTCGCTGCGCACAAGGGCCGAGCGCAGTCGCGTCAACTCGCCTTCCGGCATGTCCGGAAAGCGTTCGTAGAGCATGCGCGTTACGGCGAAGGCCAACACCGCGTCTCCGAGGAATTCCAGACGTTCGTAGTTTCCTGCCAGCGGGGTTGTCCCGCCCTGCTCATGGGGCCAGGACCGGTGCGTCAGCGCCTGGCGCAACAACCCTTCGTCGTTGAAGCGAATCCCGTGCCGGCGCTGGAAACTTGCCAGGTCCATGCCGTCCTAAATCCGGCTGAAAATCAAAGACGCGTTGTGCCCGCCAAAGCCGAAGGCATTGCTCATCACCCGGGTCAGGGGCAATTCACGGGTCTCGTTGGGGACGTAATCCAGGTCGCACTCCGGGTCCGCCTCGTCAAGATTGATGGTCGGCGGCGCCAGTTGGTCGCGCAGGGCCAGTACGGAGAAAGCCGCCTCAAAGGCCGCGGTCGCGCCCATCGCATGTCCGGTCATGCTCTTCGTTGAACTCACGGGAATCTCCCAGGCGGCGGCGCCCAGAGCCCGCTTCAGGGCCTTTGTCTCCATCACGTCATTGAGTTGGGTTGCAGTGCCATGGGCATTGATGTAGTCAATGTCGGCGGCGTCGAGTCCGGCGTCCCTCAATGCCATGGCGATCGCCGCCGCCGCGCCCCGGCCTTCGGGGTCCGGCGCCGTGCTGTGGAATGCGTCCGACGAGGAACCGTAGCCCGCCAGTTCCGCCAGCACAGGAGCGTCCCGCTCCCGCGCGACCTCGAGCGCTTCCAGAACCAGCACGCCGGCGCCTTCGCCAAAAACCAGTCCCGTTCGATTGCGGTCAAAGGGACGGGAACCTCGGGAGGGGTCGCGGTCCTCGCGCGAGCAGGCGCCCACACGATCGAAAGCGCCGACGCCAATCGGAATGATCGGCGCATCGCTGCAACCGGCCAGGGCCCGGTCGATGCGTCCGGCGCGAATGAGTTCACAGGCCCGTCCGATGCAGTCGGCTCCGGTGGCGCAGGCGGAGATGAGGGCGCCGCTCGGTCCGGACGCGCCCGTCTCGATACTGATCAGGCCGCTGGCGCCATTGACCATCAACATGGGGATGCCAAAAGGTGTGATGCGCCGCGGATCGCCCGTGTTTAACAGCAGTTCCGCCTGATTGTAGTAACTCTCGACACCGCCAACGGCGGACCCCACGATGACGCCGCTGCGTTCTGCGTTGCTCTCGTCAATCTCAAGTCCTGAGTTTGCCAGGGCTTCCCTTGCGGCGACCAGCGCCATTTGTTGATAGCGGTCGAGCCGCCGCGCCTCGCGCGCGCTCATGTGCTGCGTCGGGTCCCAGTCCGGCACCTCGGCAGCGATCTTGACGCGCCAGGACTCTGGATCGAAGCGCGTGATGAAACCGGCGCCACTGCGACCTGCGCGAATCGCCTCCCAACTGCCCTCGACGCCCGGCGCGAGAGGCGTCACCAGTCCAAGACCCGTCACGACCACGCGGCGCATTGGCATCCTACCCACTGTTGTCCCGCAGGCCGGGCCGGTACTTGCCTTCGATCCAGACGCTGCCGCCCGGTCCGATTTCCCGCTTCCACACAGGGACGATTTCTTTCAGACGATCGATGCCGTAACGCGCCGCCTCAAAACATCCCTGGTCCCGATGGGCGGAGGAACAGGCGATGAGCACGGTGTTCTGTCCGACGGCCAGTCTCCCAATGCGTTGCAACATGGCGATTCCCTGCACCAGGGGCCAGCGCTGGCGAATCTCGGCGCCTACCTGCCGCATGCGGTCAAGGGCCATGGACTCGTAGGCTTCGTATTCCAGCATCGTCGTCTGCGCGGGCGCCTCGCCGCGTCGGGTTTCACCGCGGACCATGCCGCTAAAGAGACAAACCGCGCCCGTTTCCGGCAACGTGACGGCTGCGACCACCGCATCGTGGTCAATCGCCTCCTTCGCAAGGCGATAAACTTCGGGATAGTCGCCGCCGCCGCTGACCGGAGGGAAGAAGGCGACCGTATCGCCTGGATTCAACTCCTCCGCGTCCGTAGCGTACTCCTCGTTCACCGCAGCGATGGCGGCGGCAAGGGCCTCGCGCAATGTTGGCTGGCGGCGAACCAGCGCGTCACGCAGGTCGGCCACTGTCGCGCTGTTTCCTTCCAGGCTCAGGGTCAGACGCCGCTGCCCGGCCAGGTCCCCGAGTGAGGCGAATAGCAAGACCTTGATCTGCATCAGCGGCACACCGGCGCCGTATAGTCGCCTCGCTGGCCGCCCCGCTTCTCCAGCAAACGAATCTCGCCAATGCGCATACCGCGGTCAACGGCCTTGGCCATGTCATAGACCGTCAGCGCCGCGACGGCCACGGCGGT
>DAOUIB010000278.1:0-7862 GCA_034428275.1 Anaerolineae bacterium | reverse complement strand
TGGGTCAGGGCGGCAACGCCTCCGGCTCTTACCTCGGCATCGCCAACGACTTCATGGTGGAAGTCATCCGCCAGGTCGGCAATTACGGCGAAATCTTCGCGCGTAACCTCAATGTGCCGCCATTTAACCTGGAACGCGGTATAAATGCCCTGTGGACGGACGGCGGTCTGATGTACGCGCCGCCTTTCCGTTAGAATTTCGCCACATCGAATTCTTCAGGACAGCCCGCGTGCAAGACGAGACTCCCCTGACCAACCTGCAACCCCGAGGCAGTCTGCTGCGCCGCATCCTGGCGGACCAGCGGGTGCTGCAGGTGCTGGGCCAGATACTCTTCGTGTTTCTGGCGGTGGGCGTCTTCTGGGTGCTGGGCAATACCGCCGCCGAGCAATTGCGCGCCAAGGGCCTCGTGCCGGCCTTCAACTTTCTGCAACTGCGTTCCGGCTTCGCCATCAGCGAAAGCCCGGACTGGTACAGCGGCGATTCCACTTACGGCCAGGCCTTCGTCGTCGGCCTGATCAATACGCTGCGCGTCGTCAGTATCGGCCTCGTGGCCGCCTCGGTGCTGGGTCTTTTCGTCGGCGTCTTCCTGCTCAGCACCAACTGGCTCATCCGTAACATCGCCCGCGCCTACGTCGAGGCGTTGCGCAACACGCCCCTGCTGGTACAAATATTCGTCTGGTACTTCATCGTGATGTTCAGCCTCCCCCAGATCCGGGACGCCATCACCATTCCCGCGGAAGGGGTGACCTTCGTAAGCCTGCGCATCGTACTCTGGCTCCTGCTGGCCCTGCTGCTGCGACGCTATCTCGGCAGCCCCACGGTCGCCTTCGAGCGCCGCGAAGCCCTGCGCTACGGCTTCGGCGCCCTGCTGCTGCTTTCGGAACTGCTCGCCTGGGGGCATTTCGAGCAGGGCGAGGGCTGGCCCTGGCGGCCGGGCGCCGGCCTGACGATCCCCACGCTGGCCCTGTTGCTGGTCAGCGTCAACCTCTTCCTGCTGGGGCGCGGCAAACTGCTGCCCCTGACCTTGCGCGCGCGCGCCCGCGGCCTGGGGCTCGGCGCCCTGGCGGCGGCCCTGATCTTCGCCTACGGGATGCTGCCCATGGCCAGCCTGCGCGTGGAGACCTTCCCGGCGATCTTTATCAGCATCCGCGGCTTCGTCATGCCCGATTTGCTGGCCACCGCCCGTTTCGCGCCCTGGTTCGCCTACGTCGGCCTCGGCATCCTGATCGCCGGCTTCGTCTGGATCTGGCTTGGCCGCCGCACGGAAGATACCGGGCGGCCCTACGCGCGCGGACGGCTCATGTTGCTGGCCCTGCTCGTGCCGGCCGCGCTGGGCTGGGTGCTGGTCGGCCTGGAGCCGCCCCCGACCCACGTCCCCGTGGAACAGGGTGGCGAGGTCGTCCTGCAGCCCCTCGCCGAGGCGGAGCAGGCCGGCCTGCTCTCCACCGAGGACCGTCTGCGCACCACCACGCAGCCGCTGCTGGTGCAGATGCCCACCCAGAACCGCTTTGGCCGCTTCCTGACCGGCCTCGAATTCACGCCGGAGATGATGGCCCTGCTGGTCGCGCTGGTCATCTACACCTCGGCCTTCATCGCCGAAATCGTGCGCGCCGGCATCCAGGCCGTGCCCCATGGCCAGATCGAGGCCGGCCGCGCCCTCGGCCTCTCGCAGGCGCAGTTGCTGGAGCGCATCGTCCTGCCCCAGGCCCTGCGCGTCATCATCCCGCCCCTCGGCAACCAGTACCTGAACCTGTCGAAGAACTCGAGTCTGGCGATCGGCATCGGCTATTCCGATATCTTCACCACTACGGTGACGATCATGAACCAGTCCGGCCAGTCGGTCACCGGCTTCCTGATGGTCATGGTCACCTTCCTGGCCCTTAGCCTGCTGATTTCGCTGGTCATGAACGCCGTCAACCGGCGTTTCCAGCTGGTGACGCGCTGATGGAGGCCGGCATGACGGGCAGGCGGCAGCCGCGGCGACTGGACCGCAACATCGCCTACTTCGACGAACCGCCGGAACGGCGGCCGCCGATCACGGAAGTCGGGCCCCTGGCCTGGGTGCGCGCCAATCTCTTCGGCTCGCCGCTGGATACCGCGCTCACCCTCCTCGGTGCGCTGTTCCTCATCGCCGTATGCTCCTTCCTGCTCAACTGGAGCATCGGCACGGGCAACTGGTACTCCATCATCTTCAACCTGCGCCTCTTCCTGGTCGGCCGGGTCGAAGCCTTTATGGACCCGCGCGTCACCTTCCTCTTCCTCTTTATCGCCGTGCTGGCCGGCGTGAACTTCGCCGCCTGGTCGCGCATCCATCTGCGCCTGTGGGCGATCCTCGCCGGGGCCCTGCTGTCCCTCTTCGTCATCCCCTGGCTCATCGCCAGCGCCATCCCGCTGCCGCCCACCTGGCTGGCTGCCGGACAGCGGGAGGTCACCAGCGGTTCCATCACCGCCCGCCCGCTGGAGCGCATCGCCTTCATCGCCGGCGCGGATGAGGAAGTCGCCTTCCGTCTCGTCAGGCCCGCCGACGACGCGGAACTGGCGCAGCTCACCAGTTTCAGCGACGGCATGACCAATACCCTGCGCAACGCCGCCGCCAACCGCCTCTCCAGCGCCGGGCGCCTGGCGACGATCCAGAGGGAACTGGCCGGCGATCGCCTGACCGGGCGACAGCGCGCGGCTCACGAGGAGGAACTCGGCAAGACCGAAGTCCCGCCGCCCGTTCACAGCGCTTACGAAGTCAGCGCCTACCCCGTCCTGCTCACCCTGCTCAGCGGCGATACGGGCGAGGAAATCTTCAGCCGCAGCCTCGCGCCGGGCGAGGAACTGCGTCAGACACTGCCGCGGGATGGCTGGTACGTGCTGGAGAAGCGCGTCGCGGACAGCGATGACAGCATCGCGTTGCTGCGCGCCAGCGGCCTTTATCCCATCTTCGACCGCAGCTTCATTCGCGAGGGCGAGCGCGCCTTCCAGTACATGCGCGCCACCGACCGCCTGCTCGTCGAAGGGGGGCGTCCGCGCGATGCCGACGGCGCCGACCTGCCGATGCTCGGCATCATCGATCACCAGTATCGGGGCGAGCGCCCGCTGGCCGATTTTCTGCGCCTGATGCTGGGGCCCTTCCTGGGTCAACTCAACCTCGGGTTGACGCTCTTTGTGGCCTTCATGGCCGCAGGTTACGCCGCGGCGCAGTGGCTGAGGCGGCGCGACCGGGAACTGGAAACACCCCTGAGACGCGTGCGGCGTTCGGCGGTCTGGCTCTGGCTGGTCACCATTCCGCTGGCCTTCCTGCTGATCGCCGGCTTCGGCGAAGGCGGCGCCCTGCGCGCCAGCGACCCCCAGCTTTGGGGCGGCCTGCTGCTCACCCTGGAACTGACGGTCGTCGCGCTCGTCGTGGCCTTCCCGATCGGCATTCTGCTGGCCCTCGGGCGCCGCAGCGCCCTGCCCGTCGTCAGCGCCGCCAGCACGCTTTACATCGAGGTCTTCCGCGGCGTGCCGCTGATCACCCTGCTCTTCATGTCGATGTTGCTGGTGCAGTTCGTGCTGCCCGGCCTGGGCGGCCCGGACAACGCACCCTATCGCGTCATGGTGGCCCTGATTCTCTTCAGCGCCGCCTACCTCGCCGAAGACGTGCGCGGCGGCCTGCAGAGTCTGCCGCCGGGGCAGGAGGAAGCGGCCCGCGCGCTGGGTCTGCCCGCCTGGCGCATCACGCTGCACATCACCCTGCCGCAGGCCCTGCGCGCCGTCATCCCGGCCATGGTCGGCCAGTTCATCTCGCTCTTCAAGGACACCTCGCTGGTGACCATCGTGGGCCTCATCGACCTCACCGGCGTCGCCAACCTGATCGCCTCGCAGACCGAATTCCAGGGCCTGCGCCGCGAGACCTATATCTTCATCGCCATCCTTTATTTCATCTTCAGTTCTGTCATGTCCAATGTCAGCCGCCGCATCGAGGCCAGCGGCTCCGGCGCCGCCCGCGCCTGAGCCGCCAAGGGAGGGACGTCATGGCCACTGCCGGGAATGACCCCCTGAGCCAGGGGACCACCATCAGCCAGATGGACGAAGAGCCCATCATCATCTGCCGCGACATGAACAAGTGGTTCGGCGAGTTTCACGTGTTGCGCGATATCAACGTCAGCGTCGCCCCGCAGGAAGTGGTCGTCATCATCGGCCCTTCCGGCTCCGGCAAGTCCACCCTCATCCGCTGCATCAACCGCCTGGAGGAGCATCAGGAGGGGCAGATCTTCGTCGACGGCATGGAAATGGGCCACGACGTGCGCAACATCGCCGCCATTCGCCGCGAGATCGGCATGGTCTTCCAGCAGTTCAACCTCTTCCCGCACCTCACCGCGATACAGAACATCACCCTCGCCCCCATCCGCGTGCGGCACCGCCCGCGCGCCGAGGTCGAGAACGACGCCATGCAGTTGCTGGAGCGCGTCGGCATCCCCGAGCAGGCCCACAAATACCCCGGCCAGCTCTCCGGCGGGCAGCAACAGCGCGTCGCCATCGCCCGCGCCCTCGCCATGGAACCCAAGATCATGCTCTTCGACGAGCCCACCTCGGCGCTGGACCCCGAGATGATCAAGGAAGTGCTGGACGTCATGAAGGAACTGGCGCTGACCGGCATGACCATGCTGGTCGTCACGCACGAGATGGGCTTCGCGCGCGAGGTGGCCGACCGCGTCCTCTTCATGGACGAGGGCCGCATCGTCGAGCAGGGCGAGCCGGAGCACTTCTTCGAACGCGCCCAGCACCCGCGCACCAAGCTCTTCCTGAGCCAGATCCTGTAAGGCCCGTCAGGCCGCCGTCGCCACCCGGCGCAGCAGTCGCCGCCGTCGCCGGCGCTTCACGGGAGTCTCTGTGGGTTGAAGTTCAGTCGAGTTCGCTGATCGTCAGGGTTTCGATCCGGTCGCCCTGCTCAATGGCGTTCACCACCTGCTGGCCGTCGCCACCGACCCGGCCGAAGACGGCGTGCTTGCCGTCCAGGTGCGGCGTGGCGACGTGCGTGATGAAGAACTGCGAGCCGTTGGTGTTGGGCCCGGCGTTGGCCATGCTCAACACGCCCGGGCCGTCATGCTTCAGTTCCAGCGCGGAGGTCTCGTCAGGGAAGCGATAGCCCGGTCCGCCGCGACCGGTGCCGGTGGGGTCGCCTCCCTGGATCATGAAAGGTGGATTTTTGATGACGCGATGAAAGATGACTCCGTCATAAAAGCCTTCACCGGCCAGAAACACAAAATTGTTGACCGTGAGCGGCGCCTCTGCCGCATGGAGTTGCACGTCGAAATCGCCACGGCTGGTATGGAAATGCGCCACGTAGCTCTTGCTCGCGTCAATGATCATGCCGGGCGCCGTCGAATATTGCCTCGCCATCCACTGCTCCTCTCACCGGTCCGGGGTGGCCGCCATCCCTGGCGGTCGCAACATCCCCACTGTACACTGAATTCCCTGGCGACACATTAGGACCATCTGCATGACCCCCATTCACGAACGCCCCGCCGGGTTGCTGCAAGAGCTCGTCCGCTTCGATACCACCAATCCGCCCGGCAACGAGGCCGCCTGCGTCCAGTACGTCGCCGGGCTGCTGCAGCAGGGGGGAATCGATTATCAGATCATCGCCAAAGACGAGGCCCGCCCCAACCTGCTGGCGCGCCTGCCGGGCGCGGGCCAGGCACCGCCCCTGCTGCTTTACGGCCACGTCGACGTGGTCACCGCCGCCGACCAGCAGTGGACCCATCCGCCCTTCAGCGGCGCCATCGCCGACGGCTACGTCTGGGGCCGCGGCACGCTGGACATGAAGGGCGGCGTGGCCATGATGATCGCCGCCTGCCTGCGCGCCAGGGCGCATGGCTTCACGCCCCCCGGCGACGTGCTGTTGCTGGTGCTCGCCGACGAGGAGGTCGGCGGCCGCTACGGCGCCGGCTACCTCGTCAACGAACACCCGGAACTCTTCGAGGGCGTGCGCTTCGGCATCGGTGAGGTGGGCGGCTACACCTCCTACCTCAGGGGCCGCAAGTACTACCCGATTCAGGTCGCCGAGAAATCCGGCTGCGGCACCATGGTCACCTTCCGCGGGCCCGGCGGACACGGCTCCATGCCCCTGCGCGGCGGCGCCATGGCGCAACTGGGACGCGCCCTGCGAGTCCTTGATCGCAGCCGCCTGCCGGTGCACGTCACACCCGGCGTGCGCCTGATGATCGAGGCCCTCGCCGAGCCCCTGCCCGCCGACGAGCGCGAGCAGTTGCTGCGACTGCTCGATCCCGCGCAGACCGACCAGGTGCTCGACCAACTGGGCGAGTTTGGCCGCTGGCTCGAACCGCTGCTGCACAACACCTTCAATGCCACCATCGTGCAGGGCGGCCACAAGAGCAACGTCGTTCCCTCCGAGGTGCGCCTGCGCCTCGACGTGCGCATCCTGCCCGGCCAGGATTGCGACAAGGTCCATGGCGAACTGCGCGACCTGCTCGGCCCGGACGTCGAGCTTGAGTTGCAGCGCATGGGCGGCAAGGGCGTCTCCCCCGAACAGCCCGACATGGGCCTCTTCGCCACCCTCGCCGACGTCCTGCGCCAGAGTGACCCCGACGCCATCCCCGTGCCGGCCATCACGCCCGCCGGCACCGACGGCCGCTGGTTCTCGCAACTCGGCATCCAGAGCTACGGCTTTCTGCCCATGGACCTGCCGCCGGAGATCGAGTTCATGTCGGCCCTGCACGCCGCCGACGAGCGCATCCCGGTCGCCTCCATGGAATTCGGCACCGACGCCATGTATTCGCTCATCCAGCGCTTCGGGGAGGCCACATGAGCGCACCTGTACCACTGCGCAAACGCGCCGAAAACGCCCTCGATTACGCCGCGCGCCAGTTGCGCCGCCTCGTCACCGTCCATCCGGACTACTTCCCGCTTTACACCGAAGACGGCCAGTGGCGCCACGAGGGCGAGGCCTGGACCAACTGGTGCGAGGGCTTCCTGCCCGGCCAGCTCTGGCTCATCCACCAGCAGACCGGCGACCCCTGGTTTCGCGAGCGCGCCATCCATTACTGCCGCCTGATCGAACACCGCGCGACCGACACCAGCGTCCACGACCTCGGCTTCCTCTTCTGGTCCAGCTGGAAGCGCTGGTACGACGCGGACGGCGAGGAGTTCCAGCGCCACGTGATCATTGAGGCCGGCCAGACCGCCGGCTCGCGTTTCCGCGAAAAGGGCGGTTACCTGCCTTCCTTCGTCGGGCCGCAGAGCATTTTCATCGACATCATGATGAACGTCGGCATCATCTACTACGCCGCCCGCCAGACCCGTGACGCGGACCTGCTGCGCCGCGTCAACCAGCACTGCCTCACCACCCGCCGTTACCTCGTGCGCGGCGACGGCAGCACGGCCCACGAGGGCATCTTCGACACTGACACGGGCGAGTTCCTGCGTCAGAGCACCCACCAGGGCTGGCGCGGCGATTCGATCTGGGCGCGCGGCCTCGCCTGGGCGCTCTACGGCTTCGGCACCGCCTACCGCTTCAGCGGCGACGCCCGCTTCCTGCAGACCGCCGAGGCCTGCGCCGCCTGCTACATCGAACACACGCCCTCTTACGGCATTCCGCCCAACGACTGGCTCGAGCCCGAGCCGCGGCACCCGCACGAAAGTTCGGCCGCCGCCATCGCCGCCAGCGGCTTCCAGCAACTGGCGCAACTGACCGCAGACCCCCTGCGCGCCCAACTGTACGGCGGCAAGGCGCGTCGCATCCTCTACACGCTCTGCGTTCCGCCCTTCCTCATCGACGCCGACGACGGCCACGAGGGCATCCTGCGCTGCGGCATGTACCACGAGCGCCGCGGCCTCGGCGTCAACCAGAGCGTCATGTGGGGCGACCACTT
>DAOUIB010000277.1:0-1854 GCA_034428275.1 Anaerolineae bacterium | reverse complement strand
CACATTTTCGAGCAACTGGATGAAGGCGTCGTCCTGATCGACCGCATTTCCCTGGAGCATCGACCCGGCTGGCGCGGGCTACTGACGCGGCTGCTGTTTGACGGGCCGGCCCTGTCGCTCCTCTTTCGCTATCGCCACTGGCGCACGCGCAAGGCACTGGAAGAACCGTCCTGAGCGTTCCCCGGGTCCTGGTCATCGGCGCGGGCATCGGCGGCCTGACGACGGCCGCCCTGCTGGCGCGCGCCGGCTGCGACGTGACGGTGCTGGAAGCCCACGTGTACCCCGGTGGCTGCGCCGGCACCTTTTTCCACAAGGGCTACCGCTTTGACGTCGGCGCCACGATCGCGGGTGGCTTTCAGCCGGACGGCCCGCATGACCAGCTTGCCGGAATGCTGGAACTCGAGTGGCCCGTGCGCCCGCAGGAACCGGCGTGGGTCGTCCATCTGCCCCGGCGCAGCATCGCTTTTGGCAGGGACCGGGAAGACCTGTTGCAGGCATTTCCAGACAGTGCAGCATTCTGGAACCGGCAACGCGAACTGGCCTCGCTTGGCTGGAAACTCGGCTCTGGCGGTCTGCCCTGGCCCCCGGCCGACCGGCATGAATGGAATCAGCTTGGTCGCAAACTCGGGCGGCATCTTCCCCAGGGCCTGCGCCACTGGCCATTCGCATTTCGCAGCGTCGCGGACTGGATGGCGCGCGACCTGCCGCATGAAGACCGGGAATTCCGCCGACTGCTGGATGCACAACTGCTCATATCGGCCCAGAGCACCAGCGAAGAGGTGAACGCCCTGTGGGGAGCTACCGCCCTGGACCTGGCGCGGCAGGGCACCATGCAGGTGGAGGGGGGCATGGGCGCGCTGGCGCAGACCCTGGCCTGTCGACTGCAGCAGCTTGGCGGCAGGTTGTTGCTGCGGCAGCAGGTGACGCGAATCGACACGCGGGAGGGCAGGGCGACGGGGGTTGTCGTGCGAAGGGGCCGTCGACGTCGCTCGCGACAACGCCTTGCTGCGGATTTCATCGTCGCCAACGTCACGCCCTGGAATCTCGCCAGGCTGCTGGGAGAGTCAACTCCACAGCGGCTGAAGCGGGAAGCACGGACGCGCCAACCAGGTTGGGGCGCCTTTGTGCTGCATCTGGGGCTTGAGCAACGCTTTCTGCCCAGGGGCGCGGCGGAGCATCATCAGGTGGTGACCGGCCTCGATGGGCCATTGGGCGAGGGCAACAGCCTCTTCATTTCGATTTCTCCGTCCTGGGATGACTCCCGCGCGCCGGAGGGTTGCCGCGCGGTGACTGTCTCCACGCACACGCAGGCGACGGGCTGGCATAGTCTGTTTCAGACCGACCCGGCGGCCTGTGAGGCGCGCAAGGCGGAATACGTCGGCCGGATGCTGCGTCACATGGAGCGCGCCCTGCCGGGCTTCCGCCAGGGAATAAGACTGCAACTGGCCGGAACGCCACTGACCTGGCAGTACTACACCGGCAGGCACATGGGCCTCGTGGGCGGCTTTCCGGTCACGTCGCTCCTCGAGGCGCGCGGAGCGCGCAGCGGCCTGCCCAACCTGCGCCTGGTGGGAGACTCGGTCTTCCCCGGGCAGTCGACGGCCGGCGTGGTCTCCGGCGCGATGCGGGTGACGCGGGACGTGCTGCGTCAGCTGGCGCTGTGAGGCAGCCCGCCTGCTTGACAGGGTAAGGCCCAGGGAATAGGATTGAGTCAGGCCATCACCGGCCACAACGCAGAGCGAAACCCTTTATTGCCATGCTGGATGCATGCACGACCGTCGTGGACTGCTCTGGCGACCTGATTCGTCTGGCGCTTGCCGAAGACCTTGGCGAGCGTGG
Organism: Anaerolineae bacterium; assembly: GCA_034428275.1. GTDB lineage: Bacteria > Chloroflexota > Anaerolineae > Aggregatilineales > Phototrophicaceae > JAGWBD01. The sequence continues at coordinate 15 of DAOUIB010000277.1, read as the reverse complement.
GGACGTTACCTCGCT
>DAOUIB010000276.1:0-2854 GCA_034428275.1 Anaerolineae bacterium | reverse complement strand
CCATGGGGGCCGCCGCCGCCTTAATGCTGTCGTAGATGCCGCCCGCCACTGCGGCGTGCATGGCCGAACCCAGCGCCGGCCCCTGCGAGGAACCGGAGAGACGAATGGTCTTGCCGGTGACGTCGGCGTAGATCTGCAGCAGCAGGCGATTTTTCTCGGCCAGTCCGCCGGCCGCAACAATGTCGTCCACCGGAATGCCGGAGTCCTCGAAGGCGCTGACGATTTCGCGCGTGCCGAAAGCGGTCGCCTCGATCAGGGCGCGGTAAATGTCCGGCGCCCGGGTCCCCAGCGTGGCGCCGATCAGCAGGCCCCCGAGGTCCGCGTCCACCAGCACCGAGCGGTTGCCATTCCACCAGTCCAGCGCCAGCAATCCATGTTCGCCTGGCTTCTGCAGCGCGGCCTGTTCGCTCAGGTATTCGTGCAGGTCCATGCCCGCCGCCCGCGCGGCCTCGTGGTATTCGGGCGGGACCGCCTCGTCCACGAACCAGGCGAAGATATCGCCGACGCCGCTCTGGCCCGCTTCATAGCCATAGTAGCCCGGCAAGATGCCGCCGCGCACCACGCCGCACATGCCGGGCACGTCACGCAGCTCCTCGCTGACCAGCATGTGGCAGTTGGACGTGCCCATGACGATGACCATGCTGCCCGGCCCCGTCACCCGCAGGGCCGGCACGGTGGCGTGCGCGTCGACGTTGGCGACGGCCACGGCGGTGCCCGGCGCCAGTCCGGTCAGCGCGGCGGCATCCTCGCTGAGGCCGCCCGCCCGCTCGCCCAACTGCGCCAGGTCGCGGCTCATCTTCTGGTCCACGATGTCCGCCAGACCTTCGTTCAGGGCAGCGAAATAGTCCCGCGCCGGGAAGCCCTCGTCCTGCGCCAGCGCCTTGTAGCCGGCCGTGCAGGCGTTGCGCGTTTCCGCGCCACAGAGTTGCCAGATGACCCAGTCGGCCGCCTCAATCAGGCGATCGGCCGCCTGGTAGACTTGCGGCGCTTCTTCCAGAATCTGCAGCGCCTTGCTGAAAAACCACTCCGAAGAAATCTTGCCGCCGTAACGCGGCAGCCAGATCTCACCGCGCGCTTCCGCGACCGCATTGATGCGGTCGGCCTGGGGTTGCGCGGCGTGGTGTTTCCAAAGCTTGATCCAGGCGTGAGGCTCCCCGCGCCACTCATCCAGAAAACATAGCGGCGTGCCGTCGGCCCTCACCGGCAGCATGGTACTGGCGGTGAAGTCGATGGCGATGCCCGCAATGTCAGCCGCAGGGACGCCGCTTTCGCGCAACAGCGCCGGGATGGTGTTTCCCAGCACGTCCAGATAGTCCTGCGGGTCCTGCAGGGCCCAGTCAGGCGGAAGGGGCCGGTCACTGCCGGGCAGGCTACGGTCGATCACGCCGTTGGCATAGTCATGGACCGCGCTGGCCACCTCACGGCCGTCACGCGTATCGACCAGCAGGGCGCGCCCCGATTCGGTGCCAAAGTCCACGCCGATGGTGTACATCTCATCTCCAGGCGGCGAATCGTCAGGCAAAGTCTAGCATCTGCATCGGAAACTGCCATTCCCGCGCGAAGCGCAGTATCATGGCGTCGTCGAGGATGGACGTGGAAAGGCTTCAGCGTGCCGCCCCTTTACCTGCCGGAAGACCGATATCTTGACCCCGCCAACCGCGACGTGGCCCTGCGCCTCTATCACCAGGTCAGGGACCTGCCGCTGATCTGCCCGCACGGGCACGTGGACCCGCTGCTCTTCGCTGACCCGGACTACCGCTTTGGGTCGCCGAGCGAGCTGTTCATCACGCCCGACCATTACGTCTTCCGCATGTTGCATTCACAGGGCATTGCCCTGGAAGAGCTCGGCATCCCGCGCGTGGATGGCGCTCCGGTTGAATCGGACCCGCGGGCGATCTGGCAGCGCTTTGCCGATCACTATCACCTTTTTCGCGGCACACCGACCGGCAGTTGGCTGGACTATTCCTTCCACTTCGTTTTTGCTGTGGAAGAAAAGTTGACAGGCGCCAGCGCCCAGGACATCTACGACCAAATTGCGGCCTGCCTGGCCAGGCCGGAGTTCCGGCCACGGGCGCTCTACGAGCAGTTCAACGTGGAGGTGCTCACCACCACCGACGCCGCCACCGATCCGCTGCTGCATCACAAGGCCATTCGCGAATCGGGCTGGCCGGGACGCATCCTGCCCACCTTCCGACCGGACACCGTCGTCAATCTCGACACGCCAGGCTGGCGCGCTCACGTCGAGCAACTGGGCGAGCAGAGCGGCATCGACATCTCCTCCTATGCCCGCTACCTGCAGGCGCTGGAGCAGCGACGGGAGTATTTCCGCGAGCTGGGCGCGACGGCCAGCGACCACGCCGCCATGACGGCCTACACGGAATCGCTGGGACAGCGTGAAGCGGAGTCGCTGTTCGAATGCGCGCTGCGCGGCGAGGCCAGCGCGGAGGACGCCCGACGTTTCACCGGCCACATGCTCATCGAAATGGCGCGCATGAGCGTTGAGGACGGCCTCGTCATGCAGCTGCACGTGGGGTCACTGCGCAACCACGACCCTGGCCTGCAGGCCGGTTTCGGCACGGACAAGGGCGCGGACATCCCCGTCGCCAGCGAGTGGACGCGCAACCTGCGCCCCTTGCTGACGCGCTTCGGCAGTCACCCGCGCTTTTCGCTCATCCTCTTCACCCTGGATGAAAGCGGTTACGGCCGCGAGATGGCGCCACTGGCGGGACACTACCCGGCCGTGAAGCTGGGGCCGCCCTGGTGGTTCTTCGACAGCGTCAACGGGATGGCGCGTTACTTTGACCTGGTGATGGAGACCGCCGGCATCTACAACACCGTCGGCTTCAACGACGAC
>DAOUIB010000275.1:0-8476 GCA_034428275.1 Anaerolineae bacterium | reverse complement strand
GTTGGCGACTGTTCCCGGCGTGCAGAATTCAGGTCACTGAGGGCCCGGGGACTCAGGACCGGACCTGTTCCTCTTCAAAGATGATTCGGCGCGGCTCGACGGGCACGACAACGGCCATGACCAGGTAGATGAGCACGCCTGGCCCGCCGGCCAGCGCCAGGAAGAGGAAGAGCAGGCGCGTAATCGTGGCATCAACGCCCAGGTAGCTCGCCAGACCGCCGCAGACACCGGCCAACTGGCGATCCCTGAGCGAACGGTAAAGTTTTCGTTTCACGGTGACTGCCCTCCGCCAACCCACTCAATATCCCTTTACGGATTGAGGGCAGAAAAGTCGCAAAAACCGCGTCCCCGGCGGACGCAACCCTTACTGTTCCGGTTCGTGCAGGAGTGGCGCGATTCGGATGAAGTAGTCCTGCGGCCGGGACTTAAGATTGTACAGGTGCTGTACGGCATCCGACTGGCGGTTGTCTTCCAGAGTTTTGATGTAGATGCCGAGCATTTCCTGCACGTCGCCGATGCCGGTTTCGTCCAGCGAATAGATGTCGACGGCGGCGCCTGGCGCAATCCGGCTGCGAATGGCCTCCACTGTCAAATTCATCTCCGGCTGAATGCGTTGATAAATCACGCCGCCGGTCATGCCGGCGCAGATCCACGGGCCAGGGTCACCGAGCACCAGGGCCCGCCCCGAGGTCATGTACTCGAAGGCATAGCCCTTGAGGTGCGCCCGCGCGCCGATGCCGCCCAGGTCATCGCGCAGGGGTTCGCCAAGCTCTCCGCCAAAGACGACGTCGGCGCCGCTAAAGCGGATACAGGCGCGCGTATCGGCGCAACCCTGAACGATGAAAAAGCCGCCCTGTGCGCCGTAGGCGAAACTCTTGCCCACGGACCCGTCAAGCAGACGGCCGTTGTGATTGAGGCCCTTGAGAATCGTGACGTTGCCGCCACGGGCGCATTTCGCTACCCCGTCCTGGGCGCCGCCTTCCACCACAATGTTCACCGGCGCGTCAGTGAAGGCGCCCAGGCCGTTGCCGGCAATGGCGGAGTTGCTGAAGCTGAGGTGGATGTTTTCCATCTTGTGGGCATTGGGGAAGCCACGTTTCAGTGCGCCGCACAAATGTGTGCCCAGGGCGCGGTCACTGGCCATCACACCTTCGTCGTCGTAGGTCATTTCGATGAAGCCCAGGGCGGCGCTTTCGGCCAGTTCCTGGGTGATCTGTTTGCTGAGGGTGTTGCGCGGTCGGGTGATGAGGCGTCCGACACCCTTCTGAATCCGGGTCTTCTTGACCGCCGGCACAGGTTCCATGAGCACGTCCAGATCAAGGCGGTCCTGCAGGGTCGTTTGCGTCAGCAGGTCGACGCGCCCGACCAGGTCCTGGGTCCTTGTCATACCCAGACGCGCCGTCCACTTGCGGATGTCTTCTGCCAGCATGTCGAAGACATTGCAGATTCCTGTGACAGCCGCTTCGTATTCGCGAGGCTGAAATGATGGAAGACCCTGGGCCTTTGCCTCTTCCTTCGTCTTGATGTGGGTTGTGATGCCGACGTGGCAGGTGCCTTCCTGACACTTTCGGCATATCGTACAGCCCATGGCGACCATGGCGAGGGTCGCAAAACCCACGCGGTCCGAGCCCAGGCACATCATCTTGACGACGTCCCGGCCGCTTTTCATGCCGCCGTCGCACCACAATTCGACGCGATCGCGCAGGCCGCTTTCGATCAGGGCCCGGTGGGTTAGCCACAGACCGATTTCCACCGGCAAACCGACGTAACGCAGGGCGTGGGCGCGGGCCGCGCCCGTGCCGCCCTCGTAGCCGGTCAGCGCGATGATGTCCGCCCCGGCCTTGGCGATGCCCACCGCAATGATGCCAACACCGGGGACGACCGGAATCTTCACTGAAATGCGGGAATTGGTGTTGGCAGTCTTGAGTTCGTCGATGAGCTGGGCGAGGTCTTCAATGGAATACAGGTCGTGGTTGTTGCTGGGAGAAATCAGACCAACGCCGGGCACGGTCTGGCGCGCGGCGGCAACCTGCTCGGTGACCTTGAAGCCGGGCAAATGACCGCCTTCTCCCGGCTTTGCGCCCTGCCCAATCTTGATTTCGATCAGGCCGGTTGAATTCAGAAAGGCCACGTTGACGCCGAAACGGGCCGATGCCACCTGCTGCCCCCGATTATGCGGATACAAGCCCATCAGTTCAGGGAGTTCGCCGCCCTCACCATTGACGCAGAGAATATCCAGTCTTTTGGCGGCCTCGGCGTAGGCCCTGTAGGCCAGTTCGCCCTGGGAGCCGAATGACATGGCGGTGATCAATACGGGCATGGAATGGCGCCGACCCTTGCCGGAAACGGTCGTGTCGACGTCCTGCGGATCGACCGGATCGCTGCTTTCCTTCAGGCCCAGCGTGTGCCGCACGGCAATCGGGATGGTGTCCTCAAGATTGAGCAGAACATCCGTATATTCCTCAAGGGAAAGTTCCCCGTGGGCGACGGACTCCGCTTTCTTCCACATCTTGGGGTAGAAGCGATCGGCGTTGGCCAGCCTGGCGCGCGTGTCCCCACGCAGGTCGCTGGCCCTGGCTTCGGCGTCCTGCTGAATGGCCGCCCAGGTCAGGCCGCGCTCCGCCGAGCCAAAATAATTTGGCGTGCCGAAGAGCTCGGCCACGCTGTCCGCCAGGCCCACGGAACTGAAGGAATGACCGTAACCGCGCAACTCGTGGCAGCCGATGGTCGACGTGACCTTTTGCAGGCCGGCGGTCAAAATGCGAACGGCGGCGTTGAGGGAACGCAATTGCTCTTCAGGGCCGATGGGTTTGCGGGAGGGGCGCGGCGCCTTCTTGAGAGCGACGGCGTAAATGGCATAGGGTGCGATGGCATTGGCGCCCAGACTGATACACAGGGCCAGATCGTGCAGGCAACGCAGGGCGCCCGAGCGCAAAATGATGCCGGTGCGTCGGCGCAAATTGGGCGTATCCGGCGCTTCACGCAGGGCCTTGTCGACAGCGGCAGTCGCCAGCGCGGGATCCAGCCACAATCCGTCACCGGCCAGCGATTCCTCGTCATCCAGCAACAGACAACGCGCGCCGGAACTCACGGCGTCAATCGCACCCTGCTGCAATCGTTTCAGGGCGTCTTCCACACTTTCGCCGGCTTCTGTGACCAGAGGCAGGCGCACAAAAGCCTCGCCGTAGTATTCGCAGATGTCTTCCAGCAGACAGGTCCCCTGCGCGTTGGCTACTTCCCGCATGACGTCGGCGGGCGCAAGGCCCGGGTGACCGCCCACGAGCAAGGGCGTTTCAAGCTCAAGCAGACGGTTCTCTTCGGTGGCAACCTGGCCGATGTTGGGCCGCGCGCCCAGCAGAACCCGGGTTGAAAATTGCGAACGCTCGCGTTCGCGGTCTATCGAGGGGTTTGTGACGACGGCCACCGTTTCCTTGAAATAGTCCGTCATGTTTGAGCGCGTGCGAGCCATGGCGGCCAGCGGTCCGTCCCAACCCAGGGAACCGATTTGCTCCTTCTCGTTGTCGACCATGCTGTCGACCAGGCTGGTGTGGTAGCGTTCCCACCCCATGGCGGCCAGCACCTTCAAATTGACTGGCGTGGCCTCGGCCATCCAGGGCAGCGTTTCTCCAGTCGCCACCCTGCGTTCCAGCGTTTGCAGCTGAACGGCGGCGCCTGCGGCGCCGGCGGGATTGATGCCGGTCGGCTCCACCACGGCAGTGACGGGGCCCTGAGGCTCCCCGGGGACGGGCTGGTCGCCATTGGCCCCCTTGAGGCGCTTGCCGTTTTCGGAGAGGCCGTTTTGTCCCTTTTGTCCATTGCTGTTCAGAAGGGCCGGGATTCCGCCCGACATCCAGGAAAAGTGAATCCCCCGCGAACGAAAGCGCTGCAATACGTGCCGCTGTATGGCCGGGTAATCCAGGACTTCGATGCCCCGACCCTGTTCGATACGCAGTGCAATCTTTTCGCCCGGCGCCAGCGGTCGCGGATCCGACGACATCATGTCCAGTGGATAAACACCGCGCTCCGAGCTGACGAAGTACTCTTTTTCGGTATCGCCGAACCAGAGCGGCCGCAGGCCGAGGGCATCTACACTGAAAACGGCCATCTCGCCCAGTCGTGCGACAACTGCCGAGGGCCCCTGGGCAAAGGGTCCGAAGCTGTTGCGCATCTGCTGGTACATACTGCGAATTTCAGGGGAATTGCGAATCAGGTCATGTTCGAAGGGCGGAAACACCAGTTCCATGGCCTCGATGAGGTCCAGGCCGAAATCATGGCAAAGCGCCGAGATGGCGCGGTCGACGTCCTGCGAGTCGGAATTCGCGCTGTTCAGTTCGATGCCGAGCATGGCGGCTTCCATGCGGAAGCGCGAAATCGTATTGAATTCCCCGTTGTGACCCAGCAGGTCAAAGGGCTGGGCGCGTTCGAAGACCGGGTTGGTGTTGGTGCTGTAACGGGCGTGCCCCAGGGTAACCGTTGAGGCGTAGTCGGGATCGCGCAATTCGGGGTAATAACGACGCAGGATTTCAACCGTGCCCTGCATCTTGTAGACGACGCTGTGCGAGGAAAACGAGGGAAAATGGATGTCCAGTTCGCTCTCCAGGCGCGTCTTCAGGCCAAAGAGCGTCGCTTCCAGATCATTCCTGGCTACCGTGCCGTTGACGCCCGCGATTTGCCAAAAGATCGGCGCGCTCTTCTCGGCATTGCGCCCGAGCACGTTGGAGTCGACCTGACCCGGCATGTCCAGCAGGGTTTCCAGACCGGCAGCCGTGATCTCCATGATGATCTTTTCGACGAGCTGCTCGGCCCGGCTCAGGGTGGTGGTGGGAATGAACACGTGGGCCACCCAAAAACGGGAGCTGGACGCGAGGGAAGAGCGCAGTCCAACCTTGGCCAGTTTGCGGGTCCAGAGTTGACGCGGGATATCGGTGAGAATGCCGACGCCATCTCCTTCGCCGTCGATGTATCCGGTGCGATGACCCATGCGCGCCAGCGCCTCAATCGTGCGTTTCACGTTGCCATGCGTCGCTTCGGCGCCCTTGCGGACGGCGCAAATCAACGCGCAGGCGTCGCGTTCGTCCCGGTCGACCGGGTGCAAACCACGATTTGAGTTCACCTGGGATTGCCATTGGTTATTCATGGTTGGCGTCACCTGACTGCCCTGAGGTGCAGGGCATAGCAAAAAGGACGCGGCCAACACTGCCTGCCCGTTGTGACAGGTTCATCCGCATGTATGAAGTGTACCACGCACACGGCCACAAGCACAGTTTAACGGAAACTGGCAAAAGTGCAAATTTTCACAGAAATATCGCCAGGAGCCTGGGTCAGGAGAGCGAAAGCAGACGTCGAATGGTCAGCGCAAAGTGCAGGGCCAGCCGGGTTTCCGGTCGCTTCATGTCGATGCCGGCGATTTCCTCGATGCGATTCATGCGGTAGAGCAGGGTGTTGCGATGGACGATGAGCGTCTCGGCAGTCTGGCTCAGGTTGCCATTGCAATGAAAAAAGGCTTCCAGAGTCTTGACCAGATCGGCATGTTGCCGGTGATCGTATTCCCTGAGGGGCCCCAGATTGCGATCACAAAACTCCACCAGACGGTCCCTGTCGGAAAGACTGAGGATCAACTGGAAGACGCCAAGGTCACCGATGTATAGCGGAATGTCGGTCTGCAGGCGTTGCGCCAGGTCCAGCGCCTGGCGCGCGTCGCGATAACTGTTGCGCCAGGAACTGACTTCCCGCACCATCTGACCCAGACCGGTGGCGATACGGCTGCCGCTGTATTGCTGGCGCGCCTGGCTGCAACAGTTCTGGGCCAGGGCCAGACCGGAATCCACGGGATTGTTGCCATCTGGCGCGAAAAAGACCAGAATTTCCTGTTCCCTTTCGCGATGCCAGACCAGAGCGTCGAAACGATGGCGTGAGACAACCCATCTGACCAGGGTTTCGAGACGTCTCAGCGAAGGCGTCTGCTCACCCAGCCAGTTGAGCACCAGGGCAGTGTGCGGGACGCTCATGTCGTGATTGAAGCGCGCTCCCTGTCCGATAGCTTCCCGTTGACTCACGTCGCCGGAAAGCAATCGCTCCAGAAACGTGCCGCGCAGACGTTTTTCGGTATCGCTGACGGCCTTGGCCTTCGCCATCTCCAGGGCACAGGCGGCGGCGCCGTGTTCCGTGACCAGGGTGTCGACGTCATCAAGCTCTGTGTCCGCGCCGATAATGGACAGGTAGCCCCGGCCGATTTCTCCGGCAATGACCGGTGAGATCAACCTGGCCAACCCGGGCCTCGGAATAGCCTGCATCAATACCGCCGGATCCGTATCTGCGATTTGATAGCGATCCTGAAACTCCGCCGGAACGTTGTCGTGGCGGGCGAGGAATTGTTCGATTTCTTCCCAGGAATCGTGCAACTGTGGCTGCAGCGAGCGATTCAACACACTCAGGTTCTTGTCCTGCAATATCACAGTCTTGTCGGTGAGTTGTGACATGGCGTCGGTCATTTTCTGAAGGCCGCCATTGCTTGAGGAAATGCCCGTCAGTTGTCGATAGACCTGTGCGCCTCTTTGCTCAAGTTGCCCCTTGTGATCGACAAGCAGGCGGACAATCGCCTGCTCGACCATTCGCACACTGCTGTTTTCAGGGAGAACCAGCAAGGGGATGCGTCGGTTGTTCGCCTCGGCCATGACGGCCGGTGAGGGAGGATCGCTAAAGACTATGGCGGACGCCTGAATGGAGGAAGCGTGCCTCAGGGCCTCGATCTCGCCGGCGGCAGCGCCCTGGCCGCGGGGATGGCTGGCGACGAGCAGCAGTTCACCAGGATAAGGCATCCTCGCCGGGGGCGTGTATTCGGGGTAGATGACACTGACCCAGGTCACCGCGCGGCCCAGTAGCGCATTGCCTGCCACGACGTGCGTACCGAGGGGCAGCGCCTGCTTGCGCACGTCCTCTATGCTTGTGCGCTCGATTTGCCTGACCATCCGGACCCTGAATTACCAGCAATCAACACTGTCGGGACAAACCAGTGCAGTAAGTATACAGGTCGTCGGGCAACATGCACAGAAAAGAAACAGGGGATGCCCGGTTGTTGCTGATGTCCGTCTGCCTGAAAGTGGTATGCTTGTCGCCATCGCTTGCCGTGTAGACCAGTTGCGTGCCCATAAGAGGGGCAGGGACATGAAAAAGCGCATCGGCATCCTGACAGGCGGCGGGGATGCGCCCGGCCTGAACGCAGTCATCCGCGCCGTCGTGCTGACCGCGACCCGTTGCTACGACTGGGATGTGCTGGGCATCCGCAATGGATTCGACGGCCTGTATGCCGGTACTCCCGCGATCCCGCTCGGCGCGGAGGATGTCAGCGACCTGCTGGCGCAGGGCGGCACCATTCTGGGCGCCGCCAACCGCGGCAGCCCCTTTGCCCAGCGGGTGCGTCAGCCGGACGGCAGCGAAAAAGTGGTCGACGTGTCGCACGAGGCGATCGCCCAGATTGCGGGACGCGAGTTGCATGCCCTGATCGTCGCCGGTGGAGACGGCACCATGGCCATTGCGCACCGGCTTGCCTGTCTGGGCGCACCCATCGTCGGCGTTCCCAAGACAATCGATAACGATATCAGCGAAACGGACGTCACCTTTGGCTTCAACACGGCCATCCAGACCGCCACGGAAGCGCTGGACAAGTTGCGTACCACTGCAGAGAGCCATCACCGCATCATGGTGCTGGAGTTGATGGGGCGGCACGCGGGCTGGATCGCACTCAAGGCGGGGGTGGCGGGCGGCGCCGACGCCATCCTGATCCCCGAGATTCCTTATCGCATCGACGTCGTAAGCGAGAAGATTCGCCAGTTACAGGCTGAAGGGCGGCGCTACAGCCTGGTGGTTGTGGCGGAGGGCGCGGCCCCGGTCGGGGGCGACCAAATGTATTACATAGAAGGGCGCAACGGGTCGGAAGGCCGACTGGGTGGCATGGGGCACCGGGTGGGCAACCTGCTGGCCGACAGGATCGAGGCCGAAGTCCGTGTCACCGTGCTGGGCCATCTGCAGCGGGGTGGACGACCGACCCCCAGGGACCGCTGGCTGGCGACACGTTTTGGATCGGCAGCGACGCACCTGGTGGCGAAGCAACGCTGGGGACACATGGTCGCCTTGCAGGGCACCGGGATCGTCACGATACCCCTGTCGCGGGCGCTATGTATGAAACGCGTCGATCCACACGGCGACATGGTGAATATGGCGCGCGACCTGGGAATAGTGTTCGGTTAGTTCCCGGCCGTCTGCGACCGGTGCAACTGCTTCAGACGCTGAAAACAACCGAGCCACAAGTCCGGGCGCCGCACGTAGCGGTTGACGCGGACGTCGCTGAAATGCGGGAACAGACCGGCGACGGCAGCCGGGATTTGTTCTGTGTCATCTTCATGGAGCATGGATGTCAACTGCGCGGCGTTTTTGCGGGTCCAGCTCCAGCGCTGGCGCAGTGCCTCGGCCTAGATCG
>DAOUIB010000274.1:0-5249 GCA_034428275.1 Anaerolineae bacterium | reverse complement strand
TTTTGCCGGGGGTTGGCGGCGATGACGTCTTCATCCAGCGTGACGCCCAGCCCCGGCCCCCGGGGAAGACTGAAATAGCCGTCAACAACCGCAGGCAGGCCCGGGGCGGCCTCCAGCACGCAGGCTTCGGAAAAGTCGTTGAAGTGTTCCTGTATCTTGAAGTTTGTGGTGCAGGCCGCCAGATGCAGGGCGGCGGCCGTCGACACGGGTCCGCCGACGTTGTGGGGCGCGATCAGCACGTAGTAGCTCTCGGCCCAGGCGGCCAGTTTCTTCGTGTTGAGGATGCCGCCAAAGTGCGTGATGTCCGGCTGGATGATGTCGGCCGCCTGCATTTCGAAGAGTTCCCGATACTCATACATCGTGTGCATTCGCTCGCCCGTGGCGACGGGCACGCCCAGAGGGGCGATGGCCTCGCTGGTCTTGCGCAAAGCCGCGATGTTCTCGGGCGGCACAGGTTCCTCCACCCACGAAGGCCTGAAGCGCGCCAGCTCCCGCGTCATTTCGATGGCTGTGACGGGATTGAAACGGCCATGCATCTCAATCATGATTTCGACGTCCGGTCCCACGGCGTCGCGTACGGCTTCAACCAGCTCGATGACCCGTAGCTTCTCCGCGCGCTCCATTTCATAGAAACCGGCGCCAAAGGGATCGAATTTCAGGGCGCGATACCCTTTCTCAAGGACAGTCTTCGCCGCCTCGTGGAATTCCCCCGGAGTCCGTTCCACCGTATACCAGCCATTGGCGTAGGCCTTGATCCGGTCACGCACCTCGCCACCGAGGAGACGATAGACGGGCTGCTCCAGCGCCTTGCCGACGATGTCCCAACAGGCAATTTCCACCAAAGCCGTGGCAGTCATGATGATCTCACCGGCGCGGCCGTAGTCTTCGCGGAACATGCGCTGGACGAGGCGTTCGATCTGAAAGGGGTCGCTTCCGAGCATGTAACGTGGAATGGCTTCTTTCAGGTAGCCAAGCACGCCATCCGTGCGATTGAGCACTCTCGCCTCTCCCACACCGGTGAGCCCCTCGTCGGTCTCAACCTTGAGAAATGTGAGGTTGCGCCATGGCGTTCCCAGTACCAACGGGGTCACTCTTGATATGCGCATCTGCAATCCTGCCCGACTTCTTTTCTTTCCGGACCATTGTAACGCCGTCCTGGTTGGGCGGGTCATGTACAGGGTCTGGCTGGCGGGGTAGACTACGGGCAAGATGCTCGACAAGCCCGCCATTCTGGACTATCTGCGCAGGAACTGCACGACGGACCTGCTGGCCGGGGCCAGTGGCGCGGCAGCGGGCGTTCCCATGGCCATGGGCTTCTCCATTATCGCCGGCGTCAGCCCGGTGTACGGCCTGTACACCATTGTCGTGGCGACCATAGTCGCCGCGCTGACGACCAGCTCCGCTTTCATGACCGTTTGCCCAACCAATGCACTGGTCCTGATAGTCGGCAGCATGCTGGTGGCCGGTGTTGAGGCGGACTTTCCCGGCCGCGTTTTCGCGTTGACACTGTTGGTTGGCATGATTCAGCTGGCGCTCGGCCTGGCGCGCGCGGGAAACCTGTTTCGATTTGTATCCAACGCGGTGATGGCCGGCTTTGTCAGCGGCGCAGGACTGCTGATCATTATCAATCAGCTGCCCGCCCTGTCCGGCCCGGCGTTTCGTGGCAGCGGCAATGCCATCAATCGCATGGCGACGTGGCTGCAGGGTCTGGGCCAGTCGGAAACGCAGACCCTTGTCGTGGGCCTGTTCTCAATCATACTCATTGTCCTGCTCAGGCGGACCCGGCTGAAATTGTTTGCCATGCTGCTGGCTCTGATCGCCAGCAGCGCGCTGGTGTCGCTGGCGGGGTGGCAGGACGTCATGTTGACTGGCGAATTGATGTCCGTTCCGGCGGGCCTGCCCAAGCTGGTGCTGCCCAATCCGGCCTACGTCCCCGAAATCGCCCTGGTCGCTGTGGCCATTGCGCTGTTGGCGTCCCTCCAGAGCGCCGGCCTGACGCGCATGGTCCCGCAACCGGACGGTTCCCAGGCGAATGTTCATCGCGACCTGACCGGCCAGGGATTCGCCAACATCGCCGGCGGTCTGTTTCAGGGCCTTCCCTCCGGCGGCTCGCTATCGCGGACTGCGATAAACCTGAGCGCCGGCGCCCACGGACGGATGGCCAACGTATTTTCCGGCCTGTTTGTCGCGGCGATATTGCTGGTGCTTGGCCCCTTCGTCGAACGAATCCCTTTGGCGGCACTGGCCGGTCAATTGATCGTCGCCGCCACCAGCCTGATTCGACCGGATGCGCTAAAAATGGCCTGGCGGGTGAGTGTTGCGTCGCGCAGCGCCATGGTCGTCACATTCCTGTCCACCCTGCTCTTTCCGCTGGAATACAGCGTGTACATCGGCGTCTTCCTTTCCCTGCTGATATATGTCTGGTCCTCCGCCAGCAACCTCCAGATTCGCCGCCTGGTGGAAACAGATGACGGGCACTTCAGGGAAGAAGGGGTCCCGGAAGAATTGCCTGGAAATGAAGCGGTCGTCTTCTCCGTCGCCGGTAACCTGTACTTCGCAGCGGTTTCACGACTGGAAGATCTCCTGCCCCTTCCCGCAGGCAACAGTGGCGCCAGCGTCGTCATCCTGCGACTTCGCGACAACCAGTATCTGGGCAGCACGGGCATTTCGTTTCTGCGGGAATATGCGCGGAAACTGGAGGCCGGCGGGGGACGACTACTACTGGCCGCCGTCAGCCAGGATGTCCTGCAACAGCTGGACCGGACCGGGGAAACGGACTGGCTTGAGCCCATTTTCCCCGCCGAGGAAGTGGTCTTTGCCTCGACCCGCCGCGCCCTCGCCTGGGCGAGGGACTGGCTGGAGCACAAGGAAAGTGAAAGGAGCGGAGAGTCTGAACACGATAGTTGAATCGAACAGGGAGAGAATGTCATGCCAAAAATGGAAATCCGCAGCAACCAGGCGCCGCCGCCCGGGGGCGCCTATTCCCAGGCGCTGCGCGTGGGCGATTTCGTCTATGTGTCCGGAGTCGGCCCAAAACATCCGGAAACCGGCGAAATTCCGGAAACGATCGAGGAACAGACTGCCCTCGTTCTGGAATGCATTCGCAACATTCTGGGCGTCGCCGATGCCCGCATGGAGGACGTGGTCAAGTCAACCGTGCATCTGAGCGACCTGTCGCTTTTTCAGCGCTTCAACGCCGAATACGCCAAATGGTTCCCGGAACCGCGACCGGTACGCACAACGGTGGGCAGTCAGTTGCCCGGCATCATGGTTGAGATCGACGTCGTCGCCTGGACCGGCGAGTGAGCTGACGGCCACAAAATAATGAGCCCCGGCGACTGTGCCGGGGCTCGTGATCTTGATGGAGGGTCTGACTAGAAGTCAAACTCCTCGACGTTGTCGATGTTGAAGACGAAGGGCGGGCCAAGCAGGACTTCGCTGCCGTTCACGACCTGCAGGTCGCCCAGGCGACCGGCGGAGACGCTGCTGTCACCCGGCTTCAGTTCCCCGTCGACCACGGCGCGCATCACGTAAACGGACGCGTAACCCAGGTCAACCGGGTTCCAGAGCACGACGGACTTCACGCATTCCGCCTGCACGTAGGGCCGCATGGCGTTGGGCGTGGCCAGGCCGACGACGGCCACCTCGCCACAGAGACCCGCCTGGGTCACGGCTTCGGCGGACTGCGGCGTGGCGACGCTGGTCATGCCGAAGAGCGCATCCAGATCGTCACCGTACTTGTTGATGAGGGTCGTGGCCTGGTTGAAGGAGAGGATGGCGTCTTCCTGCGCCTCGACCGTCTCCAGCCAGGTCATGTCGGGGTAGCACTCGTTGGTGTAGGCCCACATCTCGGCGATCCAGCGCGCCTGGTTCGGCGTGGTGAAGGTGCTGGTGACGATGCCGAAGGAGGCATCCTCGCCCTTTTCTTCCGCCAGCGCGTCCATCAGGCCCTTGGCGATGCCGTTGAATTCCGCCTGGTTGACGAACCACTCACGCGCATGCGGTTCGGAGTTGGCATCGTAGCCAACCACGTGGATGCCCTGCTCCAGCGCGCGCGTCAACACCGGCGCAATGGCTACCGGGTCGTTGGCGGCGAAGAGTATGCCGTCCACACCGCGGGTGATGTAGTTCTCGATGAATGTGATCTGGTCATCGATGTTGGCTTCGGTGGGAGCGTCCGTGGTCACGGTCACGTTGCCCAGTTCCTCGGCGGCTTCCGCCTGGCCCTTGGTCGTGGCCGCGAAGTAACCGATGCCGATCAGCTTGGGAATGTCGACCAGCGTGATGTCTGCGCCCATGAGGTCCGGCGCATCGCTGGGCTGACCGCCGTCATACTCCGGCATGTCCATCATCCCGCCGTCGCCTTCCATCATCTCCGCGCCCGGGCAGGACAGGGGATTGACGTCAAGATCGTCGGCGCCGTCCCAGCGCATCATCATGTCGTCCTGGGCAAGCACCGGCGCTGCCAGCGTCGTCACCAGCAGCGCAAGGACCAACAGGATATTTTTCATTTCGTTTTCCTTTCTTTCATCTCGTGCGAATCTTCGACCGAAACGTGCGGCGCCCAGTATAAATTACGCTTCCCGAATTGCAACCGGCGGGGAGACTCAGGCGGCGCCGGCGCCACTTTCGCCGGACCGCCGCCGCTGCACGTAGTTGTTGACGAGGATGGCGAAAATGAGCACAGAGCCGATCACCACGATGGTGGCGTCGCCGGTAACCCCGGTCAAGGCCAGGCCATTCTTGAGCAACTGAATCAGGACCACGCCGATCATCGTTCCGACGATGCTGCCCGTACCGCCGAAGATGCTCGTGCCGCCCAGCACGACCGCGGCGATGACGTCGAGCTCGTGGCCGGTGCCCATGTCGGAGCGGGTGGTCGTCACGCGGGAAACAAAGATGTAACCGCCAAGACCCGCCATCAACCCTGAAAAGGTATAGATCAGCAGTTTGTTGCGCCCGACCGGGATGCCGGAAAAACGGGCGCCCAGTTCGTTGTTGCCTATGGCGTAGAGTGAGCGACCGAAAACGGTGCGCGCCAGAATGAAGGCCGAAATCAATGCCGCCAGAACGAGTATCCATAGCTGGTTGGGGACTCCGAGAAACTCCCCGGCGCCCAGCTCCAGAAACCAGTCGGGATAGCCGCGCGCGGAGCGACCCTGGCTGATGCCCAGAGCCATCCCGCGAAAGAGGGCCAGCGTCGCCAGCGTCATGATCAGGGGCGGGACGCCGACGCGTACGATGAAAAG
>DAOUIB010000273.1:0-2423 GCA_034428275.1 Anaerolineae bacterium | reverse complement strand
ACCTTTGGGCGCGCCTCAGGCTCCGACCTTTGGCTGCACGCGCGGGGCGTGCCGGGCGCGCACGTCGTCGTCAGCAATGACGGGCGGCCGATACCCGACGGGGTCCTGGAGCGGGCCGCGGGTCTGGCGGCATGGTTTAGCCCGCAGCGTCAGGAACGCAGCGTTGCCGTGGACATGACTGCCCGTCGGCACGTGCGGCGCATCCCTGGCGCGGGGCCCGGGATGGTCAGTTATCGCAATGAGCGTACGCTGCGGGTCCGGCCGCGGTCCCCGGAAGCAGCCATGGATCACTGATCGCCCAGGCAGATCTCCAGCGCGCGCGCCGTTTCTATCCAGATGTGGTCCTGCGGCACAGTCTTGCGGCGGCCCACCACGTCCTGCAGGGGCACGGCCTCGGTGTCGCCATTGCGGGCGGCAATCATCACGTTGGAGACGCCTTCCTGTATAGCCTCGGCGCAGGCCGTGCCCAGGCGCGTGGCCAGCAGGCGATCTGCTGCCGTGGGCGCACCGCCCCGTTGCACGTGACCCAGTGTCGTCACGCGCGCCTCCAGGCGCGTCCTGTCTTCCAGTTGCCGGGTCAATTCATGCGTGATGTTTGCCCGCCGGGCAAGCAGTTTCCGCAGTTTTCGCTTTAGTCGCTTGCGTCGGGACTTGTCCTCTTCGTCCTTGATTCCGTCCTTTAGCTGCCTGATCTGTTTTCCAAGATCGGCAGAAAAAGCGCCTTCGGACAGGGCAATGATGCTAAAGTGCTTGCCCCCCTGGCTGCGGCGAAGAATGGAATCCGCCACGATGTCGACGTCGTAGGGGACTTCCGGGATGAGTATGACGTCCGCGCCGCCAGCCAGGCCCGAGCCCAGCGCCAGCCAGCCGGTGTTGTGCCCCATGACCTCGACGATGATGATGCGATGATGACTGTGCGCCGTGCTGTGCAGGCGATCAATGGCCTCTGTGGCAATGGAAAGGGCCGTATCAAAACCGAAGGTGACGTCGGTCCCGTACACGTCGTTGTCGATCGTCTTGGGCAGGGTAATGATGTTCATGCCCTTTTTCGCCAGACGCCAGGCGTTGCTCATGGTCCCGCCACCGCCCAGGCAGACCAGAACATCGAGATGGTGCTGCTGATAGGTATCCAGCATGGCATCGGTCATGTCCAGCACCTTGTCGCCCACGGGCATCTTGTGCGGTTTGTCGCGGCTGGTGCCAAGTATCGTGCCGCCCATGGTCAGGATTCCCGAAAGCGCACCGGCATGCAGGTCCACCGTGCGGTTCTGCATCAGGCCGCGGAAGCCCTGACGAAAGCCGGTGACGCGCATGTCGTACTTGCTGATGGCCGTTTTGCCCAGCGCCCGAATCGCCGCGTTGAGTCCCGGGCTGTCCCCACCGGCAGTGAGGATTCCAATTGAATTCGACATTTTGCCCCCAAAAGTTTTCCCGCGAGTCTAGCGCGCGGGCGGAACCCTGCCATTCCCTTGCGTTCGCTGCTCCATGTCAGGACACAGCGCCCCAGGCAAGTGAGGGCCGGTGGCGGGAACAACCTGCATGGCGACCGGGGCTGGTCCGTGTGAGCCAGTCTGCGAGTCTGGCGCGCTGTCCATTCTCTGAACCAGCCGGACCGGGCCTCACATCAGCGCTTATGCCTTTCCTGCAGGGAACGGGCGGCGTCAACCACCTGGTCGACCGAAATGTCGGCCAGGCAGGGGTGCCAGGCGAGGTCGTCGTCGCCCCAGTCCAGAACGCGGCAGGGTCGGCAGGCGATGGGCGAGGTGAGCACCCTGTGTTTGTCCCCGGAGCCCCAGGGGCCAAATTCGACGGGGTCGGCCGGGCCGTAAAGCGAGACCGTCGGCGTTCCGACCGCCGCGGCAAGGTGCAGCGGGCCGCTGTCCGGCCCGAGCACCATGACGGCGCGTTCGTAACACGCCGCCAGTTCGCCCAGGGGTGTTTTCCCGGCAAGGTCCAGGCCCGGGGATGTCATCCGGCCAATGATGTCCTGCACCAGGGATTGCTCCCCCGAGCTGCCGCTGAAGACGACCCAGGCGTCAAACGACCGGCACAGCGTGTCCGCGACCCGGGCCCAGTGAGCGGGAAGCCAGTGTTTGACCCGCTCTCCGCTGCCGGGATGAATACAGAGATAACGCTCCTCCCCGGCGAGGCCACCGGCATCCAGCGTGGTCCTTGCCCTGACACGTTCTTCCTCCGTCAGCGGGAAGCGCAAGGTTGCTTCCGGGTCCGGTGGTACGCCAGTCAGGTCAGAAGCCAGACGCAGGTTGCGCAGCAGCGCGTGTTCCCGCTGCAAGGGCAGGGCCGTCGTCAGAAATGGACGGGTTTCGGCCGTGGCGTAGCCGACGCGGCGGGGGATGCCCGCCAGCCAGATGACCAGGGCGCCCCACCAGTGGTCCGGCCGCAGGACCAGCGCTGACGTATAC
>DAOUIB010000272.1:0-6766 GCA_034428275.1 Anaerolineae bacterium | reverse complement strand
AGGCGGTCCCGCAGGCCGTCGCCTATGAAATTGACGCTGAGCACCGTCAGGGTCAGGCAGAGGCCCGGGAAAAAGGGCACGTGGGCTGCGTCAAACAACAGGGACTGGCCATCGGCGATCATCATGCCCCAGTCCGGCGTGCCCGTCTCGACGCCCAGACCAAGAAAGTTGAGCGCGGTCGCGGAAGAGATGGTCACTGCCAGCATGGCGCTGGCGTGTACCAGAAGCGGAGGCAACATGTTGGGCAGGATGTGGCGTTGCACGATGGCCGGGTCCCTGGCGCCCAGGGCGCGGGCGGCGACCACGTATTCCTGACTCTTCAGCAGCAGAACGACGGCGCGCGCGAGTCGGGCAAAAACCGGCACCTGGGCCACGCCAACGGCGATGATCACGTTGCCGGGTCCGGTTCCCAGGGTCGTGACGACAAGAATCGCCAACAAAATGGACGGAAAGCTGAGCATGATGTCCATGCAACGCATCAGCAATACATCCAGGCGGCCGCCAAGGTAACCTCCCGGTATGCCGATGGCGAGCCCGAAGACAAAGGAGAGCGCCAGTGCCAGGAAACCGGTGCCCAACACGCTGCGACCGCCGTGTAGCACGCGGCTGAAGACGTCCCGTCCGATCTCGTCGGTGCCAAAGGGATACTCAAGGGAAGGCGCCTTCAGACGATTCTTGATGTCCCGCTGGCCGGGGTCGCGCGGGGCGATGGTCGAGGCCAGCAAACTGGCAAGCAATATAAAGGCAAAAAACATGGCGCCGGGCAAGGCAATATCCCAGGTACGCCACAATTGCCGGAGCGTTCCGGTCTGCGATTGAATTGGCGGGGACAGGACGCCAGTCCCGTCCCCGCCCGTTGCCGTCGCCACTGGCGACTCCGCCAGTACTACTGGTCCAGCCAGATATTGCGGAAGTTCACGCGACCGGCAGCGGTACCCTGGGTGTCCACGCCGTGAACGTGCTCGCGCACAAAGATGGGCGGCTGCAGGTATCCGAGATAGGCCATGATCATCATGTCAAGGGCCAGCGCCTGTATTTCCTGGTAGACCTCGGCCCTGGCAGCCGGGTCGAAGGTGACGATACCCAGGTCAACCAGTTCGTTCAGACGCGGCGCGGATTCGAGACCGGCATGGTGCGTCTGCCCGCCGCCGTACACGGTATTTAGGATGATGGCCTTGTCATGCGGATCAGGCAGGAAGGTTGAACGCTGGGTCATCGAAATCTGTGCCAGCCCTTCATTGACCTTGCCCAGAAAGGAGCCGGTGTCCAGCCGGTCGAGTGTTACGTCAAAGCCGACGGCTTCAAGGTCCACGGCGACGAGCTCGGCCAGCAGCGGCCAGAATCGATTGTTCTCGAAGGTCACCGCGATGGGAATCGGTGTCTCCAGACCGGACTCCGCCAGAAGTTCACGGGCCAGATCGGGATCGTAGCGGCTGGTCTCCATGCCGGCGGGATCGAAACCAAGGTCATTGGGTGCCAGAATACTGGCTGGCGGCAATGCCAGGCCGCTAAGCCCACCTTCAATTATGGCGTCGCGATCGATGGCGTGGTTGATGGCCCGCCGCACCAGCAGGTTGTCCAGCGGCGCCTGGGTCACGTTTAAGGGCATAAAGAGATTGACCAGCGGCTCACCTACCTCGATACGCAGGTTATCTCCTTCGTCAGCGGCAATGCGATCTACTGCCGTGAAAGGCGCGTAAAGCGTCAGATCGACTTCACCGGCTTCCAGCGCTGCAAGTATGGACGCTTCGTCCGGCCAGGCGCGAATGATGATCTGGTCAACCCAGGGACGGCCCGCCCAGTAGTCGTCGTTGGCGGAAAGCACCGCTTCCTGGCCGGGCACGAAACGCTCCAGGCGGTAGGGACCGGCCATCGACATGTTCAGACCCACTTCCTGGCCGTACTCGTCCATGGCCTTCGGGCTGATGATATAGCCGTCAGGCCGGGTGAAGACCAGCAACTGGGTGGCGTTTGGCTTTTTCAGGGTCAACTGCACGGTGAGGTCATCGAGCGCTTCCAGCGACTCCCAGTTTTCGAAGCCCTGGTTGAAGTACATGTACATGCCCTCGATGTAGCTGGGGTCATCCGTGGCAACGGGACGCAACATGCTGCGCACGACTGCCTGGGCCGTCACCGCTTCGCCGTCATGGAAGACCATGTCCGGGCGAATGTTGAAGGTGTAAACCAGGCCGTCGTCCGAAATTGTCCAGCTTTCGGCCAGCCCCGGTTTTGCTGCGCCGGTCTCAAAGTCGGCCTGAACCAGGCCTTCGCCGATGGAATCGATGATGTGCAGGCTCCCAAAGCCTTGCCAAAAGCCGATTTCCAGTGAATCGCTCATTGTCTCGGCAGCAACGAAAAGCGTGCCGCCCTGTTGTGGCTCCTGGGCGCTTGCGCTGCCTGCAACGAGAATCAGCAAAAGCACCAACGTCAATGAAATTACTTTCCGCAACATGTTTCCTCCGTGAAGTTTCCTGTCTTCTCTATATCTTGCGGGGCAATTATGGCAATTGCCGCGCCGATGCGCCAGTTGGCGGGGATTCAGTCGGTTCCGGGCCCATCTTTTTCCCAGGCGGCGTAGAACCGCTTGACGTGTTGACCCAGGTCCTGCGGTGAGGATGGCGTCTGTTGTTCCAATGCCTCTCGCATGGAAGCGTGAAGCGCGCTTTCCTCCAGGCGCGTGTGAAGGCCCTGGCGCAACTGCCAATCGCCATGCACCATCACGTGGCGGACGTGGCTGCGCGTGGCGCGCCGCAGCAGAAACTCCGGCAGGTGGCTGTCTGGCGGAAAGTGAGTTGGCAGCGCATCGCCGCGCATGGCCCGCCAGTCCAGCAATACCAGGTCCGCCAGCCAGCCACGCTTCAGCGCGCCGAGCGGTACATCCCGGCCAAAGGTGGCGATGGCGCCGATTCGCGTGGCCATCTTCAACACGTCGTCCGGCGCAAGGCCCACAAAATTCGCGCCGGGCCGATTGCCGAGCGTGTAGGCCAGGCGCATTTCGCGCAGGTAGTCCTGGTCGTCGTCCAGGGTATGCCCGTCCATGCCGATGCCGACGTTGACGCCCGCCTGTCGGTAGCTGGCGATCGGGGCGATGCCGCTGCGCAGGCGCAGGTTGCTGGAGGGATTGTGCGCCACGCTTACTCCGCGGGCTGCCAGGAGTGCCGGGTCGTCGGCCTCGCTCCACACCATGTGCGCCAGGGTCAGCCACTCACCGAGCGCACCCATGTTGTCCAGCTGTTCGATGAAGCCGCGACCCCAGGTCCGCCAGGCGTAGTCACGCTGGTACGGCGACTCCAGCATGTGCATCTGAACGCGGGTGTTGTTGGCGCGGGCCCAGTCCGTGGCGCCATGGATCAGCGCATCGCTGGCCCACTGGCCGCCAACCGGGCTGGCCTGAATGTGAATCCGGTGATCGCGCGCATCGTGGAACTCGTCATACAGGGCTTGCAGGCCGTCGAGCCAATCCTGCAGCCCCATGCCGGGCTTTTCCGCCCTGGCGCGGGCCGCGTCCCGCAGGTCGGCGGGAAGCGACGCGATGAAGTTCTCCCCGTCGCGATACACAAGAGTGTTCTGGTCCAGCAGCGGCGGAAACATGGCCACGCGCAGGCCGGCCCGCCGGTAACCGGCGAGGGTCTGCGGAATCTCCTCAAACATGGAGGCGAGGCTTGCCGGGTTGTGGCTATGGGCGACCGAAGTGACGCCGGACCGGATCAATTGCCAACCTTCGTATTCCGCTGCCAGGCGTGGCGGGATGGGTGGCAGGCTGCCGAGGCCCGCGAGCCAGACCTCAAGGGTGTCGTCAGGCAGGCCGAGCGCCACCGTGCCCAGGGCCCTGCCGTGGTCGTGGCTGTTGACGAAGCCAGGCATCAGGAGCAGGTCGTCGCACCCCAGGACCGGAACAGCCGGATGTTTGTTGACCAGGGCGGCCCGACCGCTGACTTCGACGATGGTCGACCCTTCAATCAACAGGGCGACGTCGCGCTGCAGGCCCTCGTCGACCAGCCCAAGCCCGGCGTATACGATTTGGCGCATGTCGGTCACGGCGAAAACAACCCGGCCTGTTGCCCGCCGTCGATGATGAAGGCCTGGCCGGTAATCATGCGCGCGGCGTCCGACGCCAGCCAGAGCGCCAGTTGTGCGACGTCCTCCGGCTGGATCACGCCGGGAAGGGGCTGGCTTCGCTCAAGGAAGGCATCGCGTTCCGGGCCGCTGAAAGACTCTGTCAGGGGCGTATCCACGAAGCCTGGGCAGATCGCGTTGCAACGGATGTTTTGCCGCGCGTAATCGAGAGCGATGCTGCGGGTCAGGCTAATCACGCCGGCCTTGGCCGCGGCATAGGCGGCCTTGCCCGACGAGGGTCGCAGACCGAAAGTGCCGGCGGTATTCAGTATCACCCCGCCGCGGTCCCGCATGTGAGGAATGACCTGCTTCGACGCCAGGAACACACCCTTAAGGTTGATGTCCAGACATTCGTCCCACTGGGCTTCATCAATGTCGGTTATGCGCCCGGAGGGGCTGACGCCGGCGTTGTTGAACAGGACGTCGATGCGCCCGAAGTGGCTGATGGCGGCATTCACCAGAGCGCCGACACTGGCATCGACGCCCACGTCGGTCTGCACGGCCTGCGCCACGCCGCCACGCTTCACAATGCTGGCGGTCGTCTGCCGGACGCTGTCGAGAGTCCTGCCGGCGCAAAGCACGCCGGCGCCGGCCGCGGCGAAAGCGATGGCGCTGGCCGCCCCGATGCCGGAGCCGGCGCCTGTAACGATTGCAACCTTGCCCTGCAGGGACATAGTCGTCAGTCGAGCAACCAGCCGCCATCCACGGGCACGACGGTCCCGGTGAGGTAACGGGACTCATCGGAGGCTAGGAAGAGCGCCAGGTCGGCGACGTCCTCCGGCGTCCCGGGACGGCGCAGGGGAATGCGCTCCTGCGCCCAGCGCTGCATGTCTTCCTGGCTGGGCAGCATGCTGGTGTCGATGATGCCGGGCGCCATGGCGTTGGCGCGGATGCCCTGCGGTCCGTACTGCAGGGCGACGTGGCGCGTCAATCCGGCGACGGCCGCCTTGGACGTGCCGTAGGCCGCCGAATGGGTGAAGGCGATCAGGGAACTGATGTAGGCGAGGTTGACGATGGCGCCGGGGATATCGTTGGCCAGCCAGTGACGGATGACAATCTGCGACGGCAGAAAAACGCCGGTCACGTTCACCCGCAACATGCTCTCCCACTGCTCGTCGCTCATGTCCTCGAAGACGGCGTTGAAGAATATCCCCGCGTTGTTGACCAGCACGTCCACCTGGCCGAACTGCGCCACGGCGGCATCCACGAATTCCTGCACCGAACTTCGCTGCGAAACGTCCGCCGCGCCGGCCAGCACCTCGGCGCCCTCTGCGCGCAATTCAGCGGCAAAGGCTTCTATTCCCGCTTCATTCAGGTCACAGAGCGCCAGCGCGCAGCCCTCCGCCGCGTAGCGCCGGGCGATTCCCGCCCCGATGCCGCGGGCCGCCCCCGTGATGATGGCGCACTTGCCAGACAGGCGTCCCATGGCCTCTACTCCTCCTCGATCCAGGCGACGACCTCGCCAACCGGGACCTCTTCATCCAGGTCGCAGCAAAGTTCGACCAGGGTCCCGTCGGTGGGCGCTTCCAGCTCAACCTCGACCTTTTCGGTCGTGATTACGGCGAAGCCTTCTCCCGCGGCAAGTTTGTCTCCCGGTTGTGCCAGCCATTCCACGATGATGCCCGCTTCCATCGTCATGCCGAACCTGGGCATGCGTGCCGCCACGCGCGCCATCTCAGGCTGTCTCCGCTTGCATGCAGCGACGCAGCGCGTCCAGGATGCGTTCCGTCGTGGGGACCGCCGCTTTTTCCAGAACGGGACTGTAGGGGAGGGGCACGTCCAGATTGCTGACCCGTTGCACCGGCGCGCGCAAGTGGGGAAAGGCCTTTTCGGCGACGGTGGCGGCCCATTCGCTGGCCGCTCCGCAAACCGGAAAGCTTTCGTCCACGGCGACGAAGCGTCCGGTCTTGCGCACACTGCGCAGAACGCAGCCCTCGTCCCATGGCTTGAGCGTGCGCAGGTCGATGACTTCACACTCGATGCCTTCCCGCGCCATCGTGCGGGCGGCCTCCAGGCAACGCCCCGTCATCGCGCCCGCCGTGCAAATCGTGACGTCCCCGCCTTCCCGGCGAATGGCCGCTTCCCCGAGCGGGATGGTGTAGGGCTCGTCGGGGACTTCGCCACGCAGGCTGCCCAGCGTAATCGGACTGAGGAAGAGCACCGGGTTGTCATCGCGTATGGCCGAGATGAGCAGTCCCTTGACGTCATAAGGCGTGGAGGGCAGCACCACCTTGATGAGGGGCATGTTCATGAACATGGGGTGCACGGGTTGGCTGTGGTGATGGCCGGCGCTGATGCCGGAGCCGCTCACCGTCATGAGCACGAGCGGCAGTTTCGTCTGCCCGCCGAACATGTAGCGCATGGCGCCGGCCTGGTTGGCGATCTGGTCGAAGGCCAGGTAGAGAAAAGTGCCGAACATCAGGTCTATGACAGGGCGAATGCCGGTCGCCGCCGCGCCGACGCCGGCGCCGGCGACGGCCAGTTCCGAGATGGGCGTATTGATCACGCGTTCATCGCCGAATTCGCGGTGCAGCCAGCGAGTTCCGCCGAAGACCCCCACCTTCACGTCCTCGCCGATCACGACAACGCTCTCGTCACGCAACAATTCCGCGCGAAGGGCTTCGCGCATGGCATCGACGCTGGTTTTGCG
>DAOUIB010000271.1:0-1770 GCA_034428275.1 Anaerolineae bacterium | reverse complement strand
CAGATGCGCGCGCTCGACATCCTGCCCCGCAGCCTGGCGATTTGGAGTCTGGGTCAAATGGGCCTGGCGATTGCGGGGCCGGACGCCCTGATCGTCATCGACCCCTGCCTGAGCGACGTCGTGCGCGAAGCCGCCGGCGACTGGTGGACGCGCGCCTATCCGCCGCCCCTGCAGCCCGACGAGTTGACGGGCGTCGACTGTTTCTTCGCCAGCCACGAGCACCTCGACCATCTCGATCCGCTCACGCTCGGGCCGGCGGCGAAAGCGTCGCCCGCCGCCAAATTTGTCGCGCCGGGCTGGTGTCGCCAGCTTCTGCATGACCTGGATATCGCCGACGAGCGCATCGTCGTGCCGCCGGCGCTGAAGCCCCTGCAGCTGGGCAGCATGCGCGTGACCGCCGTGCCAGGCGCGCACTACGAGCGCGAATACGACGAGCCTCTCGGTTTCCGCTGGCTGGGTTTTCTCATCGAGTGGAACGAGGTCACGATCTACCACGCCGGCGACACTGTCATCCATCCCGGCTACGTCGAGACCCTGCAGTCCCTGCCCACGCCGGACGTCGCCATCGTGCCGGTCAACGGCCGCGACTGGTACCGCGAGACCGAGGCGGGCGCGATCGGCAACCTGCTGCCGATGGAGGCGGCCCGTCTGGCGCGCGACCTCGGCTGGGACACGCTGATCCCCGGCCACAACGACCTCTACGCCAACAACGCCATCCCGCAGGGCGAGATCATCGCGGCGCTGGAGGCCATTCATCCGCGACAGAAGATCAAACAGTTGCAGCCGGGCGAGTTGCTCTACTACGTGAAGTAAGGAAAGTGATTCCCTGGGCTGTCGAATCCTGCCCTTTTTGGCTGGCCCTCACCCCCGGCCCCTCTCCCTCAGGGAGAGGGGTGAACAGAATTGTGGTTTGGACGCAATTGTCACTCAGCGACTGTTTTCCTGAACAAGCAACCTCCATAATCGTTCTCGGCCGACACAAGAGCCAAGTGTAAGTGAGCCCGAATCTTCCCCGGCGAATCAACAATTTCTCCCCCTCTCCCTAAGGGAGAGGGGGCAGGGGGGTGAGGGCAGCGCCCCTACCTGATCTCCTCCACGGCCCAGTGGTCGCCCATCGCCCGACGCCCGCGCGCCAAACCCTCTCCTTCGCTGATCTCGCGCGTCAGGTCGCCGCGCGTCAGCAGTTCCGGCCGCAGCTTGACGCCCAGGCCCGGGCCGGTCGGGACGTTCAGCGCGGAGTCCTCGACCTGAACGTCCAGGTCTCCCATTTCATGGAAATAGCCGCGATAGAAGGCGCGCACCGATTCCACCATGAAGAGGTTGGGTATGTGCGCACCCAGATGCATGGCCGCCGCGTGTGTGACCGGGCCGGCGATGTTGTGCAGCACCAGAGGCACGTTGTAGGCCTCGGCCATGGCGGCGATTTTGCGCGTCTCGGCGATGCCGCCGGTCCAGCTGGTGTCGGTCATCAAAATCTGCGAGACGCCCCTTTCCAGCCAGTCGCGATACTGCCAGCGCGTCATCAAAAGCTCGGAGCCGACCACCGGGATGGAGGTGCGCTGCGAGAAGGCGCGGACTTCGTCGGCGTAAACGGCGTGCATCGGGTCCTCGATGAACAGGATGTTGTAAGGCTCCAGCGCGCGGGCGATGCGCTCCATGCTGGCGCGGTTCCAGCGGAAATGACACTCGATGCCGATTTCCATGGCATCGCCGACCGCGTCGCGAATCTGACGGACCGGCTGCAGGCCGCGCTCGATATCCGCCAGGCTG
>DAOUIB010000270.1:0-5367 GCA_034428275.1 Anaerolineae bacterium | reverse complement strand
GGCGCTGGTGCAGGGCCTGCGGGACCTGGATTTGCGCAAGAACCCCGGCATCTCAGAGACGATCGACTGGGCGAAAGCGCTGGTGGCGCTGGAAGCCGACACGCTCGACCGGCGCACGCTGGAACGCACGCTGTCGGTACTGCTCAAGCATGAACAGGACCTGCTACGCGCCCGTCGCCGCCTCGCGGCCCGCGCGGAACGCGACGCGCCGGACCAGACGCCCTGAGGTCTCCGCCCGGCCTGGTTCCCCCCTGTGCTACAATCGGGACATTGGCGAGACAGGGTGGACTCTCATGGAACGCGTTGGCGACATGACGCGCGAGGAATTGAGGCAACTGGTTGCCGAGGTGGTCGAGGAGCGGCTGGAACGTCTGTTGGGTGATAACGGGATCGCAGGGCAGTCACCGGACAGGGAACGGAACGCACCCGGTCGCAAGGAAAACCTGGAGGCAATCCGCCGCAGCAGCAAGAAACTCGGACGCTCCAGCGATTCATGGTCGAATCCGGTTGTTGAGGAACGGGAAGCGATCCGCAAACGGAATTGGGCTGAAATCAGTGAGGAGATTGACCGGATTGGCTGGACGCCTCCGGCGGGCGCCGCAACACCGCAGCAAATGCTGCGCGATGACCGTGATCGTTGATGACCGGAAATGTTTTTGATGCCGTCATGCAGGGAGGTAACTACATGAGCATGGCAGGAAGGATGCGCCGCCTGGCCGTGGCGTCTGGCCTCTGTTTGGTCATGCTGTTTGCTTTCCCAATGACCGCTGAAGACGCTGTGCTCGTCGTGGCGCCGGATGAGCCGGTGGCCCTGGGCGTGATGACGCGCACGGCCGTCGAGCATGAGCAGGGCCACGTCAGCAAACTGGGCGTTTTGCTGGCACGGGCGGAGCGGCCAACCCTGAACGTCGCGGGACAAGACGTATCCGTCGAATTGATTGACGTTGACTCTGAATGCAATGCCGACCGGGCCGCGGCGCTGGCGGCGGACTTCGTCGACCAGGGGCGCGTGGCGGCCGTCATCGGCCCCAATTGCTCCAGCGCCTGCCTGGCCGTCGCGCCTGTGTTCGACGAGGCCGGCTACACCAGCATTACCCCCAGTTGCACATTGCCGGCCCTCAGCGAACAGGGCTTCAGCAGTTTCCATCGCCTGACCGGGCCGGACACGGCGGTGATGGCCGGGGCCGCGCATTACCTCTACGAGCAGGTCGGGGCGCGGCGCATCGCCGTGCTGCACAGCGAGAGCAACGCCTTCTACCAGGGAATGGCCGCCGAACTGAACGAGCGCTTCAGTGAAATGGGTGGCGAGATTGTGCTGGAAGCGTTGCTGATGAACGACGTGGAGGAGGCGCGACTGGCGGATTTGCTGGCGGAGATCGCCGCGGCTGAAGTCGACTGGCTGTTCTGCGCCTGCGATACGCCGCACACCCTGGCCGTGCTGGGCCGGCGCGAGGCGGCCGGTCTGGCAGACACGCCCATCCTCGGCAACGAGCGCAACTGGGCGCATCGTCTGATCAACGCGCTGGGCGCAGGCGCGGACGGGATCTACGGAGTCACCCCGGTGGAGCCGGACACGGAAGCTGCGGCTGCGTTGACGGAGCGCTTCGAGGCGGCGTATGGCGAGCCGCCTGCCGCGCCCTACTTTCTCGGCGGCTATGACGCCTGGCACATTCTGCTGGACGCGATCGAGGCCGTCGCGGAGCCAGGGGACGACGGCGGGCTGCGCATCGACCGCGCTGCGCTGCTGGACTACGTCGACTCGCTGGAGGGTTACGAGGGCGCCTCCGGCACGATCACTTGCCAGCCAGGTGGCGAATGCGTGAGCTCGCCAACCGGTATCTACGTTATTGAGGACGGCGCGATTCGCATCCTCAAACGCTACGGCAGCGGCGACGGCAGCGACTGAGCCGGGGCTGCCCTCAGAAGTCCTGCGGCTGATGCAACAGGGCCAGCAGTTCCCGGTCCGGCTCAGCGGGCAGCAGCTCCAGGGCGGCCAGGAAGTTCTTGCGACGTCGCGGCGGGCTGAGTTTGGCAAGGGCCAGCAGACGCCGTTCCAGTTCACCGTCGCGCGCGCCGGCCAGCAGCACCAGGATGTAATGGTGCAGTTCGTCGTGTCGGGTCTTGATGAGGATCGTTTCCAGCGCGTCGTAAAGGGATTCCGAGCGACTTTCAATGATATGCGTCGCCAGGCCCATGCTGACCAGGGCCCGGTCGCGCCCGGCGAACTGCTCCAGCAGCGGGCGGTACAGGTCGGCGGGGAAGTCATTCCCCAGCGATTCCAGGGCGCGCCCCACCAGTTCGTCCAACGCCAGGTCCAGCGCCTCCCCTGCGCTGGCCAGCAGCCAGGCGTAGACCAGCTGCGCCTGCTCCTGTTGCGCCAGCAGGTTGAGCGCGGTCAAGGCCGGCTCGTTGTTGAAACGTGAGGCGGATTCCGGCTCGTGCAGCAGGCGCAGCGCGTACAGTTGCGCCAGTTCCGGCTCGTGTGCGGCCAGACCCACGAGGCCGATGGCGCGCAGGTTCTGCGTGACCTCGCCCATCATGGGCTCGACTTCGTAGCAGTGCAGGGCGCGCAACCAGAGATCGCGCTCGTCGGGGTGGCCGATGCCCAGCAGCAGGCGCAGCAGTTGCTCGCGAATCAGGGCGCCGTTGTCGCGCCTGGTCTCCTCAAAGTAGTGTAGCGCTCGCTCGCGCAGCAGGGGACGCGCGGCGTCGTCCAGTTCGCTGCCTTCCAGCGCGCGCAGGGCAGCGTCGACGTGCTCCCGGCGACGGCTGCGCTCCAGCAACTCCAGCGCCAGCTCGCGGCGCTCATCCTCATCCTGCGCCTGTCCCAGTTGTCGCGCCAGTTCGGCCAGTTTCATGGTCTGTCCCGGATTGCGATGCGCAGTATCTTGTCCGCGCCGGTCATTCCGCGCAATACTGGCATCTGCGGAGGAGAGAAGCCATGGACAGCGACTTTTGGGAAGAGGCCTGGCGCAGCGACGCCGACAACGTCATGGTGGCGGATCGGCTGCTGCAGGGGGAACTGGCGTCGCTGCGGCCGGGGTCCGCGCTCGACCTGGGCTGCGGCAACGGCGAAAACGCCATGATGCTGGCAGGGGCCGGTTGGCAAGTCACCGGCGTGGACTGTTCGGCGCGGGCCATTGCGCTGGCCAGGGACGCCGCCCGGGTCCGGGGCCTCGAGGTCCGCTTCCTGTGTCGGGATTTCACGACATGGCAGCCGGACGCACGCCATGACCTGGTCATCAGCACCTACGCCCTGCCGGCCGGCGCGGCGGGTCAGGGCGTCTTGCGCATGGCAGCGCAGGCGCTGGCCCCGGGCGGCACGCTGCTCGTCGCCGAATGGGACCGCTCGATGGCCGGGCCGTGGGGCGTCGCCGCCGATGCCTTCACCACGGTTGAAGCGCTCGTCGCTGCCCTGCCGGGGCTGATCGTCGAAGAGGCCGGGCTGCGCTGCATCCCGGACTTTTTTGTTGATCGCGCCGACCCGCGCGCCAGTCACGGCGCCGGGGCCCGCGTGGCCTTTCTGCGCGCTCGCCGGCCCTGAGCGCGCCTGACAGCGGCCAGGCCCAGGTGTATAGTCCTGCCCATGCCCTCCGACGCCCTGAGCGTGCTGCTGGCGGCGGCCCCGCCGCTCACCGTGCTGGTATTGATGACCGTCCTGCGCATGGGCGGCGCCAAAGCCGGCCCGGTCGGCTGGCTGGTGGCGCTGCTGATCGCCCTGCTGCGCTTCGGCGCGGGCGGCGACCTGCTGCTTTACGCCCATCTGCGCGCCCTGGTGCTGACGCTCGACGTCGTGCTCATCGTCTGGACGGCGCTGGCGTTATATGTGGTCGTGCGGGCGGCCGGCGCGCTGGACGTGATCGCCGCCTGGTTTGGCAGCCTGACCGGCGACCCGGTGTTGCGCGTCCTGCTACTGGGCTGGGTCTTCGCCTCCTTTCTGCAGGGCGTGGGCGGCTTCGGCGTCCCGGTCGCGGTGACGGCGCCGCTGCTGGTGGGCATTGGCCTGGCGCCCCTGCCGGCCGTCATCGTGCCCTTCATCGGCCATTCCTGGGCGGTGACCTATGGCTCGCTGGGCTCCTCCTTCATCGCGCTGACCGGCGCCACCGGCCAGGCGCCGGCCCTGCTGGCGCCGCCCACCTCGATCCTGCTGGGGCTGGCCGCGCCGGTATGCGGCGCGCTGGCGGCGTACGCGGCTGCCGGCCTGCGCGGCCTGTGGCGAGCGCTGCCGCCATTGCTGGTCATCGGCGCCGTGATGGCCCTGGTGCAGTACGTCATGTCGGTCATCGACCTGTGGAACATCGCCTCGGCCTGCGCCGGTCTGGCGGGACTGGCGACCGGCCTGCTGCTCACCCGCGGGCGCCGCTGGCGTGGATCCGGCAACGCTGACACAGCGAGTCAGAAACGGGGGCCGTCCCTGCCGCTGGCGATCGCGCCCTACGTCATCCTGATCGTCCTCGCCGTCGCGTTGATCGGCGTGCAGCCGGTGAAGGCCGCGCTCGCCCAGCTGCGCATCTCCCTGCAGATTCCGCAGTTGCAGACCTCGGCGGGATGGGTGACGGCGGCCAGCGAGGTGGGCATCCCGCTGCTGGTGCACGGCGCGTCGGTGCTGCTCTTCAGTACACTGCTGTCCTTCCGGCTTTACCGCCGGCGTGGCTGGCTGGATACAGGCGCGGCGCGCGAGGTGTTGACGGGCGTGCATCGCCAGGGCCTGCGCCCGGCCATCGGCATTCTGGCGATGGTGGCCATGGCGACGGTCATGCAGCACGCCGGGATGACGCGGACCCTGGCCGAATGGCTCAGCCGCGCCGTTGCGCCCGACTGGTACGCGCTGGTGGGCGCGTTGATCGGCGCCCTCGGCTCCTTCATGACCGGCAGCAACACCAACTCCAACGCGGTCTTCGCCGGATTACAAATGGACAGCGCGCAGCTATTGGGGCTGAGCGTGCCGCTGGTGCTGGCGTTGCAGACCTCCGCGGGGGCCATCGCCAGCATGATGGCGCCGGCCAAGATTCTGGTGGGCGCCAGCACGGTCGGCATCGGCCAGGGCGACGAGGGCCGGGTGCTGCGCAGCCTGTTGCTCTACGGGTCGCTGATTCTGGCGGGCCTGGCGCTGGTCACCTGGTTGTTGCTGCGCGCGGGCTACTGAAGCTCGCCCGCAGCAGATGAACGCGGGCCGCAGAGGCGCCATACCATGGCGTGGGCGACTCTCTGGAGGCGTCGCCCGCCAAATTGACCCGACTTGCGGAACGCGCTACCATCAAGCGTGAAGCGCGACGCTGCACTCCCGTGAACCTGGACACCTCTTTATCTCTGGAAGTGATTCTCGCGATCCTTGCGATCCTGGGCGCGGTCTGGCGTCTGGAGGCA
>DAOUIB010000269.1:0-9458 GCA_034428275.1 Anaerolineae bacterium | reverse complement strand
CCAGCGCTCGTTTCGCAGGGAACGCTGCGGTTCCCAGGCGGCGTGGAAGTTGATTTCTGCGTACAAGGCCTTGTGCAATCGCCCTGTCTTTCCCTGCAGCAGCGGCAGCAGGGACTTCCCCTGCAGCCAGTGCGGAAAGGGAATATCCAGCAAGTCACAGAGCGTTGGAAACAGGTCCAGATGGCAGACCTGTGCATCCAGTTCAAGCCCCGCGTCAAACCCTGCCGGCCCGCTCATGACAAGAGTGACACCCAGCCCGAGGTCACTCAGCGTGCATTTCATGCCAGGGAAGGGCGGGCCATGGTCACTGGTGAAAATAATTAGCGTGTCGTCCTTCAGTCCTGCCGCCGCCAGGCAGTCCAGCACGGCGCCGATACCCTCGTCCAGGATCTCCAGACTGGCGTGAAAGCCTGCCATGTCACGCCGCGTGTCCGAGTCCTCCGTCACTGACGCTTCACCGGTGCCCTCCGCGTTCGAAGGAACCGCTTGAGGAAAAGGGCGATGGGTCTCAAAGAAGCCCAGGGAGAGAAAGAAGGGCTGTTTCGGCGGGCTCCGCAAAAACTCGCAGGCGGCCTGCACTACCGCCTCCGCCCCGGGCGCGTCCAGCACCGTGCCCGGTGGATGTTCCGGCGGCGCAATGCCCAGGGCCGCCAGGTGATCGTAGCCGAGTACACGGGCATCGCGCGCCAGGTGTTGTACGCCCACCAGGGCAGTGGAATAACCGTTTGCCTTCAGCGTGTAACAAAGGTGATGACGATGATCGTTGAGGGCGAAGCCGCGGTGCGCCAGACCGGTCATGCCGCAAACGTGCGGCATCTGTCCGGTCATGAGACCGGCGCGGGCCGGCGAGCACATGGGCGCCACGCAAAAGGCCTTGCGAAAGTTGACTCCCTCCTGCGCCAGACGCGTCAGGGCAGGCGTAGGCACATGGTATCCCAGGGGCTCGATGCAACGACCGGTGTCGTGCGAATGGATGAGGACGATATTCGGGCGACTCACCCGTCGTCCCCGTCGGCGGCTGTCCAGAGGTGGACGTAGCGACTGTCGCGCCAGCCATGGCTCACGATCCCCTGCACCCCCGGCGCCAGGTTTATCAGACGGGTCCCGTCGTGATGTTCGAAGCGATTGTCCAGCTCCCGCCTCCTCCATGCCCTGCCCCGCTCGTCGGCCTTGCTGTAAACGTAGAGCTTGCACTGGTTGCGATAGGGCCAGAAGGGATCATGTTCGGCGGCAATCACTTCGGGCTGGCCATCACCGTCCAGGTCTGCAACCTCCACGGAATGCGGGCAGCGCATGATGTCGATGACGTGCATGGGCCAGGGGACGTCACGCGGGTCCGGCGGGCATTCAAACCAGGCGAGTTTCGAGAAGGGCGCGACCCGGTTTTTGAAATCCAGCACTTCCTCACCGAGGACAACATCCAGGCGGCCGTTGCCGTTGATATCCTCCACCCGCAAGCGGGCGCTGTAGAAGTCCGCGTCGCCGACGAATCGGTGGGGATGAAACTCGCCATCGCCCATGTTTTCCAGCCAGTAGGGCCCGGCCACCACGTCCAGTAAACCGTTGCCCGTGAGGTCGACGGGAATCATTTCCTCGCCGTAGATGATCTCCGCCAGGGTACGACTCGGCCAGGGCCCGGAGCGCGGGTCCTGCGGTACTTCAAAGAGTTGCGGATAGTGGTCCGCCCCCTGGTTGGCGCTATGCCAGGAGGCGATCAGCGCCAGTCCGCCGCCGGGCAACAAAGGGGCAAGCGCATTGCCGTGCGGCCAGTCGCCGCCGCCCGCGCCGATCGGATATTCCCGCCACTCTCCCTGCAGGGGATCGACGGCCTTCAGCCACACCAGTTCGTTCGAGAGCCCCGGCGCGCCCGCCTCCATGCCTGCGGCGGGGGCCCTGGTGGCAATCAGCTCGTTTTGCCCGTCGCCATCGATGTCATGCGCGGCGATGACCTGGGCGACTCCCGGAACGAGGCGGCGTTCCCAGCCCGGATTGCGATACCACCAGCGGCCGCAAATGACGTCTTCAAGGCCATCGCCATCGACGTCTGCGGCGAGGATGTCCGTGCCCGTGGCCGGTTTGTCGCGATCGATGAAGACGTGCCGCCAGTCCTTTAGCGGATTCCGGTCTTTTTCTGCGGCCTTCCAGATGGTGACCCGAGGCCGCCAGCACTCCTTGCCCACGATCTCAACCGCGCCATCGCCGTCAATGTCAATGGCCAGGCCCTCGTGCGTACCGGCCCCCTGGGAGAGCATCTCGCGCTCCCAGCTGCGGCCATTGTTGGCCGAGCTGTACAACAACAGACGCGCGTCGTGGTTGTATGGCGGATTCCAGCCGCCCTGGGCCATCTCCCCGACGAAGATCTTGATGGCGTCACCTTCTCGCCAGGCAGTGAGCGAATGGGAATACAAGAGAGGGGTGTCTTCCAGGGGATGTTCGACCCAGGGGCGATTCGTACTGTCGGCCAGACGATTCTCAAACCAGGACAGGCGCCCGTCCATGTATTCAGAGTCGCTAATGACCAGGTCGTCGCGACCGTTGCCCGTGATATCGATGGCGGCGACGCGACACATTTCGCGAAATGACGGCGCCCAGGTGCGCATCTCCCAGGGCCCGGACCAGGGGCCGTCGGCCGGCATGGTGAGCCAGACGGGACCGGCAACGATCTCCAGGCGGCCATCGCCATCCAGGTCCGAGGTGGTTATGCCCTCAGTGAAGGTGCCGCTCATGGCCTCGTGTTTGCGCCAGGGCGCGGACTCATCCTCGCCGGGTTTGTAGACGAATATGCCGGGGACCGGGCAATAGGCGGCATTGGCCACCAGTTCGCTGCGGCCATCGCCGTCAATGTCGGCGAAGCAAACGTCGTGCGCGCCGCCATTGCAATTGGGATCGATGACCCGCATCGTCCAGGGACCGTCAAGCGTTTCCCCCGGGCGAAAACGCACAATCATCCAGCGGTCGTCGTGGTCGGGGTCCTTCAGTCCGCAGACGGCTTCCAGAACGCCGTCTCCGGCGATGTCCTCCAGCACGAGCCCAACGTGAACGTGGCCCTCGGCGACAACGCCCTTCTCGAAGGTGTCGGGCCGATACCAGAGCAGGCCACCCTCGCCCCCGACCAGCAATTCAATGTGTCCGTCACCATCGACGTCGCCTGCCGCCAATGCCCCCAGCATTTCCACCGGAGGATTACCGTCCAGCACCAGCAGTTCCCAGGCGTTTTCGATCGACATTGCTTCACTCCTGCCCTGCTGTCTGCAGGTCCATCCCGTTGTCAGGTCAGCCGCGGCTCTCTGTCCGACCCATGCGAATCTGTGGAAGATCGCCGCTGGCATGGACGATGTTGCTCAATGAGCCATGGTCGTTGCATTCGGCCAGGCCCACGCTGAACTGCGCCGGTACCCGAACCAGGGACTTGGTCAAGCCACTACGGCCAAATCCGAAAACCGTCATGTTGCCTTCCATCGGCCAGTAGGAATCGGCATCGCCATCCGCTTCGTGGCGCATGAGCCAGAGCGCGCGCGGGCTCCCAGCCGCGCCGAAGGCGATCCAGCCGGGCTCCGGCAATTGCTCCATTTCCCAACGCTCCGAGGCGGCGACTCTTTGGCCGTCGGCGAGCAGCGCGAAGTCGCCCTGCTCGTCCAGCCGACCGCCTGGCGTGCCCTCATAGAGCAACCAGTACGGGCGCGCGGCTTTCAACACTGTCAGTCGCGCGCAGTCCGGTTCCAGCCTCCACTCACAGAGCCAGGCATCGTCGTTGGATCGGGAGCGGATGACGACGCGCAGGGGGCCGCTGGCGACAACCTCGCTACTGCAACCCGTCCGGCCAGGATGAAAGAAACTTTCGGGATGCACCAGGTTGGGTATGCCGCGGTAATTCCCGTCCGAACCGCCCCAGGGGTGGTAACTGATCCAGTCCGCGCCAGCGCTGTCGACAATCCCGGCGAAGCCGCCGCCCTCAAGATGATAGATCCACGAGACGCCCGGAGAATCGATGCGGATGGCGGCAAAGCCCTCGTGGTCGAGACCCCTGGTCAGGGAAAGGGGTCCGGACCCTGGTTCCGGGTCAGCCGCTTCTGCATCAGGTGCGCCGAAGTACAACTGAAAATGACGAGTCTTCCCCGCTTTCGTGCTTCCTTTCAGGTGAAACAACAAATCATCGTCGCAAGGCTGCAGGCATACGGCCGCATCCAGCAACCGACCCGCCGCGTCCACTTCCACCATGCGGGGCGATGCGACGCCTGCACAAGAATTGAGGGGGACGGCGCGCTCGAAATGATCGCGGTCGACGGCGACGAGATCGATTTGAATTCGTCGCAAATGATCCCGCAGATGCCATGCCTTCATTCGGAATCATCCGTCATTTGCCATGGTTGCAGGTCCAGTTCTTCCGCCAGATGACAGGCCACACTGGTGTCGGGGTCGGAAGCCAGAGGCCTGAGGGCGGGAACCTCGCTCCGGCAACGGTCCTCGACGTACTTGCAACGCGTGTGAAAAACACAGCCTGAGGGCGGGTTGACCGGGCTGGGGATGTCGCCTTCCAGCACCCGCCTGCGCCGGTGTCCGCCGGCGCTGCGACGGGGAATGGCATAGAGCAGGGCCTCGGTGTAAGGATGAGTCGGCCGGGCAAAAATCTTGTCGCGCGAGGCACTTTCCATGATCTTGCCCAAATACATCACCAGGATGCGGCTGCTGATGTACTCCACGACGCCAAGATCGTGGGCGATGAAAATGTAGGTCAGGCCCAGTTCCTGCTGCAGGTCCGTCAACAGATTGAGCACCTGGGCCTGGACGGAAACGTCAAGTGCCGAAACCGGTTCGTCACAAATCACCAGTTTGGGCTCAATGCTCAACGCCCGCGCCACCCCGACCCGCTGCCGCTGTCCACCGGAAAGCTGATGCGGATAGCGATTGATCATGTCCTCGCCAAGGCCGACCTGGGCCAGCAGGACTGCCACACGTTCCGCCCTTGAGCGCCTGTCCCCGATGTCATGGATCTCCAGGGGTTCCGCAACAATGTCGCCGATGCGCATGCGGGAATTAAGTGACGAATTGGGGTCCTGAAACAACATCTGGATGTCACGCCTGACCGGACGCAGTTCCTGCCTGTCAAGTTGGGCGATATCCACCACGCCCGAGTCGCGATTGAATTGAATGCTGCCGGAGGTGGGATCGTAAAGACGCACGATACAGCGCCCGGTGGTCGTCTTGCCGGAGCCACTCTCTCCCACCAGACCCACGGTCTCGCCCCGCCGGACGTCAAAGGAAACGCCATCCACGGCCCGAACGTTGCCGACGACGCGTTTCATCAGGCCCCTGCGGATGGGGAAATACTGTTTCAGATCGACAACACTGAGCAGCGTGTCCCTATCCACGGGCCGACTCCGCTTCGTCCTCGTAAAGCCAGCAGGCAGCGCTGGTTGACTCGTTGATCTGAAACACGGGAGGCGCTTCGCTGCGACATCTGTCCATCACGTGCGGGCAACGGGGCGCGAAAGAGCAACCGGTCGGCCTTTCGTGTGGACCCGGCACGCTGCCCTCAATGGAGGACAAACGGTCTCGCCGTCCGATCTGCGGCAGGGATTGCAGCAATCCCTGGGTATAGGGATGTTTGGGGTCCTCAAAGATGCTGTCGACGGAAGCGGCCTCGACCACCTTGCCCAAATACATCACGATCACCTGGTCGGCTATTTCCCCGATCACGTTCAGGTCATGGGTGATCATGATCAGGGCCATGTCACGCTCTTCCTGAATCTGACGAATGAGGTCCAGAATCTGGGCTTCAATCGTCACGTCCAGAGCCGTGGTGGGCTCATCGGCGATCAGGAGCTGCGGGTTGCAACTCAGCGCCATGGCGATCATGGCCCGTTGACGCATGCCGCCTGAATACTGGTGCTGGTACTGGTCGACCCGCTGTTCGGCTTCCGGTATGCCCACCAGCCCCAGCATGTCGATGGCGCGTTGACGCGCCTCGTCCCTGCCCACCTGTTGATGCAGGCGAATCGCTTCCATGATCTGGTGGCCGATCGAATAGACCGGATTGAGGGACGTCATCGGCTCCTGGAAAATCATGGCGATTTCATTGCCGCGAATGGAACGGATTTCCATCCCGTGCGGATCGAGCTGCACGAGGTCCAGTTGGCGACCGCCGGCCGGATTCCACAACATTTCCCCGCCGGTGATGCGGGCTGTATCGAGAGGCAGCAGCCGCATCACGGAACGGGCGGTCACGCTTTTGCCGCAGCCGCTTTCTCCCACGATGCCCAGCGTTTCTCCGCGCCGCAACTCGAAGCTCACGCCATCGACGGCGCGAATGATGCCCTGCTCCAGGTAGAACCAGGTCTTGAGGTCACGCACGTCGAGCAGGGTTGCGGGTTCCACGTTGGTCTCCATCTCAGCGTGCGAAGGGGTCCGCCATGTCTCTTAGCCCGTCACCGAGAAAATTGTAGGCAATGACGGTGACCAGGATGAAAATGCCCGGAAACAGCGTCCAGGGATACAGGACGATGTTTTGAATCCGGATCGCGTCGTTCAGTAGCAGGCCCCAGCTGACCATCGGCGGTCGCACGCCGATGCCGAGGAAACTGAGCGCGCTTTCGCCCAGTATGGTCACCGGCACGGCCAGGGTCGCCGTGACGATGATGTGGCTGGCCATGTTGGGGATCATGTGACGACGGACGATTCTCGCTGTGGAGGAACCGGTAGCCTCGGCCGCATGAACGAAGTCGCGCTCCTTGAGAGAGAGCACCATGCCCCGCACCTCGCGCGCCAGCCCCGTCCAGTTGATGAAGGCCAGCACTACCACGATACCGGCATAGACCCATTCCGGTGGCCACTGGGGCGGAATGGCCGCGGCCAGGGCCATCCACAATGGCAATTGCGGGAAGGAACGAATCGCCTCGATCGCGCGCTGCATCACGTGGTCAAAGGCGCCGCCGTAATAGCCCGAGAGCGTGCCCAGCACGGAACCCAGCACGATGGTGATCAATACGCCAAAGATGCCGACCGAAAGCGACACCTGGCCGCCAAAGATGATGCGCGACAACAGGTCCCGTCCCCGTTGGTCCGAACCCAGTACGTGCAGGCGCTCCTCGTACCCACGCGGCCCGAAGAGATGAATGTCGCCCTTCAGGAAGCCAAGGGCCGTCCAGGATTCGCCGCGAATGAAGAAGTCGATGGGGACGCGTTCGCTGCGGTCTTCTTCGTAAATCAATTGAAAGGTCTTTGGATCGCGCTGTCCGCGAAGCGGGTAGAAAAAGGGCTGAAGATGGAAGATTCCGGTCTCGGGATCCACAAAACGCACAATGACTGGCGGCGAAAAGGTGAGTTTTGAGTCGGCATCGCGGGCGCTGTAAGGGGCAAAAAAGCCGGCAAACAGGGTCATGAGATAAATGACGACCAGCAGCACGGCGCACCAGGTCGCCATGCGGTTGCGCAAAAACTTGCGCAGCATCAGTTCCCGCACCGAAAGCAGGCGATATTCGTCCTCGCTGATGGCGCGTCGCGAGGCGGCAGCGCCAAACAGACCCCGCAGGACCGACCGTGTTGGCTGGCGGGCTGTCAAGTCACTCAATCTGGATCCTCGGATCGCTAATGGCCAGCAGAATATCCGCCAGGAAATTGCCCACAAGTAGCGTGACGGCCAGGATCATCAGGACCGTGCCGGCCAGATACATGTCCTGACGCTGAAGCGCCCGGATGAAGGGCGGACCCAGTGTGGGAAGATCAAGAACGATCGAGATGATGACCGTGCCGCTGAAAAGGGCCGGCAGTTGCAAACCCAGGCGACTGATCAGGGGGTTGATGGCGATTCGTGCCGCGTGCTTGTAGATAACCACCATTTCGCGCAGGCCCTTGGCGCGGGCGGCCTCAATGTATTGCTGGTCCAGCACGTCAAGCAAATTGGCGCGCATCAGGCGGAAGGTGCCCGCCATGCCCCCCAGGCCCAGGATGAGAAAAGGCACGGGCAGATGCGACAGGAAGTCCAGAAATCGTTCCCAGGTCCAGGGCGCATTCTTGAATTCCATGGAAAAAAGACCGCCCGCGTAGTCCGTTTTGAGGACGAAAACGGCAATGAACAAATAAATGACGGCCACGAGAAAGTCCGGCACCGAAATCCCGATGAAGGACAGGGTGGACAACGCATAATCTGTTCGCGAGTTTTTGCGCGTGGCCGCGTAAATGCCGAAAGGAATGGCCAGACTCCAGGAAAGGAACAGTGAGGCGAAACCCAGAAACAGGGTCAGGCCGAGGCGGCGATTGATGATTTCGGCCACTTCAGCATTGCTGTGTTGAATGGAAAAACCGAAATCCCCCTGGGGGAAGCCGTCAATCCACTTGACGTATTGCACCAGCACGGGCTCGTCGAAACCGTATACCCGTCGCAGCCGCTCGATAGTCTCGGGCGGCAGGGGCTGGCCCGATGCCGCTTCCTGTTGCCGCACCCAGTTGGACACGATGTCGCCGGGCGGCAGTTGAATCACCAGAAAGCTGACCAGCGAGACCAGAAAAAAGGTGAATATTGCGGAAATGAGACGTCGAACGACGTAGGTTGCCATAAAGAATTCCCTGTGTGGCGGTCGCCGACGATTTGTTGCCGGCGACCGCCCCTTGCACTTGCCGGGTCAGTTCAGGTCAGGGACCTTCACCCGGAAGGTACTTCTCGAAGAGCAGCATCGGCTGCCACGGCGGCATGTCGTTGACCTGGCCGTTACGGGACATGACGTCCGGCGTATTGCCCAGGCGACCGCTCTTGATGAAGGGTCGACGCCAGAAACCGGTAGACACCACCCACACGTTGTCGGCGTGCAGACGGGAGATCTCGCGGCCGATGTCGCCTCTCTCGGCCGGGACGACGCCCAGCGCCTGCTGGTACAGGTCATTCATCGTGATGAAGTGGTCATCGACGGGGTCTTCCTCCCAGTTCGGATGCCACCAGGGAGTCCCCTCGCGGATGGAAGCCACGCCTGGCGCTTCCGCGCTGAAGGGATCGCTGCCGCCATCGCGGTCCCAGGTGTGGATCTCGAATTCACCCGCGACGTAACGTTGCCTGACCAGCGACTGGTCGTCGGCGTCCATCAGGGCGTTGATTCCCACGTTGCCCATGTATTCCGTCACCAGTTCGACGATGGGTGTGTAGAGATCGTGTACGCCTACCTCGATGATGATTTGCAGGGCTTCGCCGCCCGGCGCCTCGCGGAAGCCGTCGCCATCAACATCGACGTAGCCCGCTTCCTCCAGCAGGGCGGCAGCGCCCTCCGGATCAAAGCCCGACCAAAGCATGGCGTCGTCCGCATCGAAGAAACCGGATTCCGGCGCGAACACCGAACCGGCCGGGTTGAAGAGACCGGCGTAGTAGAGGTCGCCAATTTCCTGACGGTTTATCGCCATCGAGAAGGCGCGACGGAAGTTGACGTCGCGGAAAGCGTCCTTCTTGACCGGGTCCTCAATGTCGAGGTTGAAGT
>DAOUIB010000268.1:0-2232 GCA_034428275.1 Anaerolineae bacterium | reverse complement strand
GCTGGAGGGCTATCTGCCGGGCTACCATTTCCCGGCGCGTGAAGGCCTGCTGGCCGAGCTTTACCGTCTGGCCGCCGACTTGCTGAGCGTGGCCGTGCTGGTGGGCGTGCTCTGGTTTGTGCTGCGGCGCGTGTTGCGGCCCTGGCGCAGCGAGCTGCAGTTTCCCTCCAATGTGCTGTTGCACGCGAAGGTGCGCGCCGGCGCCATCGACCGCGATTCACGTATCGTAGCGGCTTTCATCCTGCTGCACGTCGGCGCGCGCTTTCTGGGCGACGCGCTGGCCGTGGCGGGCCAGGGCGGGGACCTGGCGCGACCCTTCGCGTCGCTGGCGGCGCCGCTCTTCGCCGGCGTGGATGCCAGGGGCAGCGAATTGCTGCAGCACCTGTTCTGGTGGCTGGCGCTGGGCTCCATCGCGCTTTTCACGCCCTGGTTCCCGCAGAGCAAGCACGCGCATCTCTTCATGGCGCCGCTGAACTTTCTCACGCGGCCGCAGCGCCGCTCGCCGGGCGCGCTGGACCCGCTGGACTTCGAGGATGAATCGCGCGAGCAATTCGGCGCCGCGAAGCTGGAGCATCTGGACCAGTCCCAATTGCTGGACGCCTTCGCCTGCATCCAGTGCAATCGCTGCCAGGACGTCTGCCCGGCGACGACGACCGGCAAGGAGCTTTCGCCGGCGGCGCTGGAGATCAACAAACGCTACGAGATCGGCGGGCAATTCGTGGCCCTGGCCGCCGGCGCGGAGTCGGAACGGCCCCTGCTGGGTTCGGTCATCAGCGAGTCCGCGCTGTGGGCCTGCACAAGTTGCGGCGCCTGCACGGACATTTGCCCGGTCGGCAACGAGCCGATGCACGACATCCTCGAGATCCGTCGCGACCAGGTCCTGATGGGTGGCAGCTTCCCGGCGGAACTGCAGGCGGCCTTCAACGGGATGGAGCGCCAGGGCAACCCCTGGGGAGCGGCGCGCGACGAACGCATGCGCTGGGCAAAGGGACTGGATTTCCCCGTGCCGACGGTCGAGGAAAACCCCGGCTGCGAGCTGCTTTACTGGACGGGCTGCGCCGTCAGCCATGACCCGCGCGCCGCCCTGACCGCGCGAGCCCTGGTGAAATTGCTGCATGCCGCCGGCGTGGACTTCGCCGTGACCGGTGAGCGCGAGAACTGCAGCGGCGACGTGGCGCGGCGTGCGGGCAACGAATACCTCTATGAGGAACTGGCGCGGGGCAACGTGGCAACGCTCAACGACCTGGCGCCGAAGCGCATCGTGGTCACCTGCCCCCACTGCCTGCACAACCTGGGCAATGAGTATCCGCAGTTCGGCGGCGACTACGAGGTCCTGCACCACACGCAGTTGCTGGACGAACTGGGCGCCGAAGGTCGTTTGCCGCAACCGCCGGCCCGGCCGGGCGCGCGCATCACCTTCCACGACCCCTGCTATCTGGGGCGGCACAACGGCGTGTTCGACGCGCCGCGTCGGGCCCTGGGCAGTCTGCAGGGCGAGGTGGTGGAGATGCCGCGCCATCGCAGCGATTCCTTCTGTTGCGGCGCGGGCGGCGCGCAATTCTGGAAGGAAGAGGAAGCGGGCAGCCGCACGGTCGGGGCGGAGCGCTACGCCGAGGCCGCGGCCAGCGGCGCGGACATCGTGGCGACGGGCTGCCCCTTTTGCCTGCAGATGCTGGAGAGTTCGAAGGGCGACGTCGACGGGCCGGTCCTGCGCGACGTGGCGGAACTGCTGGCGGAAGGTCTGCCGACCGGCGTTTCCGCCCGGGAAGGGAGCGCGTATGCCGAGTGAGGCCGGGGAAAGACCCTCGCAGCGCCTGTCCGACGACACCTTGCTGGAGATGTATCGCCTGATGCTGCTCAGCCGGCGCCTGGACGAACGCGCCTGGGCGCTGCATCGTCAGGGCCGCGTGCAGTTTCACGTCAGCGCGATGGGGCACGAGGCGGCCCAGGTCGGCGCGGCCTTCGCCATCCGGCGCGGCGTGGACTACGTCGTCCCCTATTATCGCGACCTGGCGATGGCCATCGCCCTGGGCTGCAGCGCGCTGGACTTCATGCTGGGCCTCTTCGCCCGCCGCGACGACCCCTGGAGCGCCGGTCGCCAGATGCCCTGCCACTTCAGCGACCGCGGGCGCCACATCATCAGCGGCTCGTCGACGGTGGCGACCCAGGTGCCGCAGGCCGCGGGCCTGGCCTTCGCCGTCCGTTACCGGCAGCAGGCCGGCCTGGTGGACC
>DAOUIB010000267.1:0-6211 GCA_034428275.1 Anaerolineae bacterium | reverse complement strand
CTGATGCGGTGAGTCGCCGCTACTCGATCCAGGGCTCCGCCTCGCTGAGCTGGATGATCGAGAAGACGGCGCCGCCCGGCTCGCGAATGATGCGGAAGCGACCGGTGTCCGGCGCTTCCAGGGTTTCGTACATCGCTTCGCCGCCCAGTTCCGTGACCTTTTCGACGGCAGCGTCGATGTCGGCGACGGAGAAGTAAACGCTCCAGTGCGCGGGCATGAAGTTTCCGTCGGGCATCTTCCACTCATCCGTCATCTGCAGGATGCCGCCGTTGTTGCGCCCCTGGTTCTTGATGAGCATGTAACCAGGCGGTCCTTCCTGCGCGTATTCCCAACCCAGCAGGGCGCTATAGAAGGCCTGG
Source organism: Anaerolineae bacterium (assembly GCA_034428275.1). GTDB lineage: Bacteria > Chloroflexota > Anaerolineae > Aggregatilineales > Phototrophicaceae > JAGWBD01. The sequence continues at coordinate 5,852 of DAOUIB010000267.1, read as the reverse complement.
GCAGCTTCAGTGTCGGGCGTGGCCAGTTCGTTCCATGTCATGGCGCCGGGGCAGTTGACGAGGCCGGCGCCGACGTGCGAACGCGGCTGCCAGAGACTGAGATTTGCACCCGTGGGATCGCTCATCACGAGCATGCGGCCGGAGTCGGCAACGTCGAAAGGCCCTGACACGACGGCGCCGCCCAGTTCGGTGATCCGCGGCGCGATGGCGTCGACGTCGTCGACAGTGACGTAGTTGTTCCAGAAGGAGGGTACTTCCGGCGGGAAGCGCTCGTCATCCATCTGGAAACCGGCGGCGACGTAGTGTCCGTCGAGCGTGTACATGGTGTAGACCATGCTCCCGCCCATGGGGAAGTCGACGAAGGACCAGCCGAGCAGACCGGTGAGAAACTGCTTGCTTTTCTCACTGTCCCTGCTGGCCAGTTCTGCCCAGGAAAAAGTGCCGTGCGGGTATTTCGTGACCTTGAACATGGGATTCTCCTCGATGTTGTCGTGAATGCAAAAGCAGGGGCCTGACCGGCAAGCCAGGCCCTCCTGAAATCGACTACTCACCGCCCTCGGGGTCCAGCGCTTCCGGGAACAGGGTGGCAAAGAGCCAGGCGTCATCGCGGATGGCGATGCCGGCCTGCTCCTGGATGGCTTCCGCCGTCAGGTTTTCCCACCTGTCTGTACTGTGCCTTGTGTGCCCGTAGTCCTCTTCCAGCCCGATGATGACGCGACGAAGCGCGCCCAGCCAGTAGCTGTTCTGCTCGCGCGCTTCCTCAATGTTGTTGATCCGCTGCGTGCGGACGCCCTCGACCTCCTCTTCGGTCGGTCCGTTATCGCGTAAATCGTGCAGAATTTCGAAGGCGGCAGCGCGCAACGCCGGGTACTTCTCGGCGTTGGTGAAGGCCACGCCCTGCAGCACGAAGTTTCGGTTCGGAATTTCGCTGACGCTCGCCGCGGCGTAGGGCGAATAGGCGCCGCTCAGGTCCTCGCGCAGGTCTTCTGTGAAGCGCTGGTCGACGATGTCGCCGAGCGCGACCATGTCCGCCGAGTCCTGCCGGTCGCCGGTGAATTCGCCGCCATAGGCCAGCAAGAAAATGACCTGTTCCTCAATGCCGGCGTAGACGTCCTGCTCACGGATTTCATCGGGGAAGGGCAGGGAATGGTCGACCCATTCTTCCCTGCCGCCGCCCGTGGGCAGGTTCCCCAAATAGCGTTGCGCCAGTTCGCGGACGTCGTCGTGTTCAAAACTGCCGACCAGGGCGAAAGTGAAGTCACCGGCTTCCTGCCAACGCGCGCGCCAGCTGGCAAATGCCTCGGCGGAATCCAGCGCCTCCACTTCCTCCACGGTGGCCGGTCGGTAACGCGGCGAATCATTGCCGTAGGTCATCAGTTCATTGATGGCGTCGGTGAGGGCGACGATGGGGTTGAGATCGCGGTTCTTCAGCGCATCGATCTCGCGGCTGCGGGCGGCCTCGAAGGCGCCTTCATCCACGCGGGGTTCGGTGAGGTAGAGCCAGACGAGCTGGAAGAGTGTTTCCAGTTCGTCGTTGTTGGCGAAACCGCCGACCCGCTCGTGAGTGCCGGAGACCGACAGGCTTGCGCCGACCGTACGGCCGCTGAGGTAGCGTTCCAGTTGGTCCTGGCTCACGTCGCCGATTCCGCTCTGGTGCACGACGCCGTTGACAAAGGTCGCGCCCAGGTACTCCTCGTCACTGTATTGACCGGTGCCGCCGGGACTGAGGCCGGAAAGCGAGACTTCCCGTTCCGCCAGGTCTGTGGGCATGAGGAGCAGACGCACTCCGTTGGCGAAGGTCCATTCGGTCAGGGGCCATTCTGCGCCCTCAATGTTTTGCTCGGCGACGATGGCAGCGGGTTCGGGCGGCGTTTCCAGCAGGGTCTCGACGGTCTCGATTTCCTGGTAGGCAGCGACCTCCCGCGAAGCGCCCAGTTCCGCCTGCAGCGCAGCCTCGTCAGGCAAGGCGTCCAGCGACCTTTCCGGCCCGAAAAGCAGCAGCACGCGTTCTTCCGGCTCAAGCAGGAAACCGGAAAGTTCGTTCATGGTCTCCAGCGTCATTTGCGGCAGCAGTTCATTGACGAGTTCCAGTTCCACCTCGATGCCGGGTGAGATTTCGTCCTCAAGGAAATGCCGGCGGTATTCGCTGGCGATGGACGTATTCTCGCGGAATTCCTTCTCTTCGAGGGCGTTCTCGTAAAACTGCAGGCGGTCCGCCTTCGCATCCGCCAGTTCGCCTTCGGTGAAGCCATCGCGGTCCACCCGCTCGAGTTCATCAAGGACGGCGGCGACCGCCTCGATCACCCCGTCCTCGGTGCTGTAAACGGTGAAGCCGTGGATGGCCACGTTGCCCAGCGTGCCGCCGCCAAAGGCCGAGGCCTGCAGGAAGGGGGCATCCGCCTTGCGTTGCCTTTCCTGCAGTCGTTCGTTGAGCATGGAGTAGAAAAGGGAGTTGCGCTGGAGGTCGCGATAGTCACCCAGGGTCACCAGACCGGTGCCGTCCACCTTGCGGAACATCTGGACGGCCGTGACCGGAAGTTCCGGATCGGTGATGATGCCGACGCGCGTGTCGGAGTGACGTTCGTTCTCAAAGTCTTGTGGCATGGGCGCGTCCGGCGGGCTGGCGAGAGGGCCAAAGTGTTCCCGAATTCGCGCTTCGGCATCGGCCACGTCGACGTCGCCGACGATGATGATCGCCATCAGTTCCGGCCGGTACCAGGTCTCGTAGAAGCTGCGCAGTTGCTCCGTCGGTGCACTTTCGACAATGCTCATGTCACCGCCGATGATGTCCCGCGTTACGTAGCGCGATTCTTCGCCGAGAATGACGGGCCAGGCTTTCTCGTTGATGCGGCCGGAAGCGTTCTGCTGGCGCTGGCGCCACTCCTCGATGATGACGCCCACTTCCTTTTCGACTTCCACGGGGTCCAGCGTGGCGTTGACGGCCCAGTCGAGCAGCACGTCGTAGGCAGTGTCATAAAGCTCGGGGTTGGTGGTATCGATGCTCAGCAGATAGACGGTGGCTTCGTGGGAGGTGAAGGCGTTGAGGTCCGGGCCGAATTCCATGCCGTTCAGTTCGAAAAAGTCGATGAGTTCATTGGCCGGAAAGCTCTCGGTACCGTTGAACATCATGTGCTCGAGGAAATGGGCGAGCCCGAGTTGCTCCTCCGTTTCCTGCAGGGCGCCCACGCGCAGCGCCAGTTGCATTTCCGCGCGGCCGGCGGGCTGCTCGTGATGCTGAATGTAGTAGGTCAGGCCATTTTCCAGAACGCCGTAGTGGACGTCGGGTGTGAGGGGGAGCGTGGCATCGCGATCGAAGCCTTCCTGAGAAAATACGCCACCCGTGGCGACCAGAAGCAAAATTACGGCAAGGGCAATTCTTCCGAGGTTCAAGGCACAATCTCCATGGGGTTTGCCGAACATTAACAGCGTCTACATTATCACAGGCCCGCGCGGAACGTGTGAATTTTGCATAAGAAGGGATGAAAGCGTGACTGCAGGTCTCTTGCCAGGTGCGTCAGGCCAGGCATTGGCCCTCAGGCGGACGAGACCCGGTCCCGGCAGGGAAGGACGAAAGATTTTTATTGTCCCCGGTCGTGTTGAACGCTGTTACCAGCCGCGCTTGCCCAGCACAACTTCCTCCGGTCCCACCGCGATCCCGGACATGGGCTCTCCCAGGTCGCGGCTGACGCGCAGGAGCGCGTCCGGATCCTGAAAATGCGTCACGGCCTCGACGATGGCGCGGGCGCGTTTGGCCGGGTCGCCGCTCTTGAATATGCCGGAGCCGACAAACACGCCGTCCACCCCCAGTTGCATCATCAGGGCGGCATCCGCCGGCGTGGCTACGCCTCCGGCGGCGAAGTTGACGACCGGCATGCGGCCCAGTTGCGCCGTTTCCCTCACAAGTTGCAGCGGCGCGCGGATTTCCTTCGCGTAACTGTAAATTTCGTCTTCATCCATGCTGGTGAGTCGGCGGATTTCGCCATTGACGGCCCGGGCATGCCGCACGGCCTCGACCACGTCACCGGTGCCGGCCTCTCCCTTGGTGCGCATCATGGCGGCGCCTTCGCCGACCCGGCGCAGGGCCTCGCCCAGGTTGCGGCAGCCGCAGACGAAAGGCACGCTGAAGGCAGTCTTGTTGATGTGATGCTCCTCGTCGGCCGGGGTCAGCACTTCGCTTTCGTCGATGTAGTCGACGCCCAGCGACTCCAGAATCTGCGCCTCAACGAAATGACCGATGCGCACCTTGGCCATGACGGGGATCGAGACGGCTTCCATAATTCGACTGATCAGGCCGGGATCGCTCATGCGCGCGACACCGCCCTGGGCGCGAATGTCGGCCGGGACGCGCTCCAGCGCCATCACGGAGCAGGCGCCGGCGTCTTCGGCAACGATGGCCTGTTCGGGCGTGACCACGTCCATGATCACACCGCCCTTGAGCATTTGCGCCAGACCCGCTTTCAGGCGGAAGCTGGCCACATCAGAGGCGCCCTGTCTGTTTCCGTTGTCGACCATTTTCCGTTCCTTTCCCTCGTTGCTGCCAGCCTACGAAGGCCGCCAGGCCAACTGTATGTCCAGTTGAGTCCAATCAATAACTGGCGGCACATTCATTGCCGGGGACGCACGTCGAAAGCGCTTTCGTCCCGGGTCCGGTCTGGATAGAGCAGGTCAAGCGCGTCCTGCTCCATTTCCCACAGCTCCAGTTCCGCGTGCTTGCGCAACAGTCGCAAGAGGCGGGGGTAGCCATCCAGTTGCTCGCGGGCCCAGTCGCGCGAAAATGCCCCGCTGCGAATGTCGTCCAGCGTCAGACTCATCAGGGTCGCCAGACGACTGTCCTGAAAACGCTCCAGGCGGCTGAAAAGACCGTACTGGCTGGTGAGCGACATGGTGCGCAGGGCCGGGAAAAACCCTTCGCGGCCGGCACGGCGCATCAGGTCTTCCAGTTCGCCGGAGAGGTAAAGGTCGATGAAGGTGGCCTCGGGCGGGTAACCATGATCGATCAGGACCTGGCCGGCCGTCTGGATGGCGTTTTGCAGCACCGGCATCACGGCCTGCTGCATGAAAAGGTCCAGTTCGGCCTCCAGCGCGAAGCTGATTTCGATGCCGCCGGCATCGCCCCGCAGGGAGCCCACCGCCTTTGCCAGCGCCAGCAGACTGCGCCAGGCGCGGCCGCTGGCATCCTGGTGCACGGAGAGGAAGCAAAAGAAGCCACGCTCCGCCAGATAACGCTCGCGCACGGCCAGGCCGATGGTCCTCGGCGCCAGCAGGGCGACGTCGACCATCGGCGGGGGTTCGATAAAGCCGAAAGCGATGTTGCCGGCGCTGGCGAAGACCAGCATGTCGCCGCGCGTCAGCCAGGGTGAAATATCGCGCAGGAAAACAGTCTGCATGATTTCATCCGGCAGCAGGAGAAAGATCAGGTCCGCATTTCGCACCAGATCGGGCAGGGGGACCGGACGAAAGCCTTCGCGACGGGCCAGGGTCTGGCGTTCGCTGTCGCGTTCGCTGAGCACAACGTCCAGACCGCTGTCGCGCAGATTGAGGGCGATTGGCCGCCCCAGATTGCCGTAGCCGATGATCCCCGTCCGGCGGCCGGCGAGGTCATCGAGGCTGGCGTCTTCCGCGCGGAATATCTTCTTCATTTCGCTGCGGCGATTTCCGGTATGCGTTGCGACCACACCTGATAATCCGGTCCGGTGTGCCGAAAACCCAAGCGACGGTACAGGCGCAGTGACCGTCGGTTGTGCCTCTGGGTGTTGACGCTCAGGGAGGTGAGGCCGCGCTTCCTGCAGCGGCGCATGACGTCGGCCAGCATGCGCGAGCCGTGGCCCTGGCCCTGATGGTCCGGGTGGACG
>DAOUIB010000266.1:0-5523 GCA_034428275.1 Anaerolineae bacterium | reverse complement strand
TGCCCCCGTTCCGTCTGAAGGAACTGCCGTGGCCGATGCCCGCCCGAACCTGATTTTCGTCCTCGCCGACCAGTTGCGCCTGCAGTCCTGCGGCCATGCCGGCGACGCGCGCGCGCAGACGCCCCACATCGAGCGTTTGGCGGCGGAGTCGCTCGACTTCCGCAACTGCGTCTCCGGCAGCCCCATGTGCGCGCCCTATCGCGCCTCGCTCTTCACCGGCAAGTACTCCAGCAGCACGGGCATGGTCATCAACGAATTGCGCCTCAGCCCGCAGCACCGCGCCCTCGGGCACGTACTGGGTGAGGGCGGCTACGCGACCGCCTACATCGGCAAGTGGCACCTCTGGGCCAACCAGCTCGGTCACCACGACGAGCCGCGCAACTCCTTCACCCCGCCCGGTCCGCAGCGTCTGGGCTTCGACGGCTTCTGGGCCTCCTACGGCTTCCACCACAGCTACTGGGACCAGTACTACCACAGGGACAGTCCGCGGCGGATCACGCTGCCGGGCTACGAGCCCGACGGCCAGACCGACCTGGCCATCGCGCAATTGCAGCAACTGGCCGCCGGCGAAGACCCCTTTGCGCTCTTCCTCTCCTACGGCACGCCGCATGACCCCTGGGGGCCGGACAACGTCCCGGAAGCGTGGCTGACGCGCTTCAGGGACGTGGACTTTGACTTGCCACCCAACTACCGGCCCGAAAACGACCCGCACGCGGACGCCTGGGCGCGGCTCAGTGACGCGCAACGGGTACAGTTGCCCGAATGGATGCGCGTCTATTACGCCATGACCGCCAACCTGGACTGGAATCTCGGCCGTCTGCTGGAGGCGCTGGAGGCCTGCGGGGAGCGCTCGAATACCATCGTGGTCTTCACTTCCGACCATGGTGAGATGTTCGGCGCGCAGGGGCGCCGCGCCAAAAACATCTTCTACGATGAGGCCCTGCGGGTGCCCTTTCTGCTGCGCTGGCCGGGTACCGTCCCCGCCGGGCGCGTGAGCGAGGTCCCGCTCAATACGCCCGATATCATGCCCACCCTGCTCAGCCTGCTCGACCTGCCCGTGCCCGCGGAAGTCGAGGGGACGTCGCTGGCCCACTGCGCACTGGGCGCGGACGGGCCGGAACCCTCAGCGGCATTCCTGCAGGGGATGGGCGCGACCGCCATCTTCGAGGACGGACACGAGTGGCGCGCCCTGCGCAGTCGGCGGCATACCTACGCCATCTACCGCGCGGACGGCGAGGAACATCTCTACGACAACCTGGCGGACCCGTACCAGCAGCGCAACCTGGCGCAGGACGCGGCGCAGCGCGAGCTTCTTCTGGACTTTCGGCAGCAACTGCGCGCGCGCATGAATGCGCTGGGGGACGGCTTTCATTCCTGTTGCTGGTACCGCGACCACTGGATTGAAGACCGTGTCATCCGGCAGTCGCGGGTGCGCGTCCTGCGCTAGTCGCGCCCGCCGCCGAAGAGCCGCAGCAGGAAGATGAAGAGGTTGAGGAAGTTGAGATAGAGGCCCAGCGCGCCCATGATGGCCAGGCGCGACATGGTGGCCCCGCCCTCGCCCGCCAGGCGCGGGTCCTGCGCCATGCGTTGGATGCGCTGCGTGTCGTAGGCCGTCAGCGCCGAGAACAGCACCACGCCCACGAAACTCAGCAGCAATTCGCCCTCCGAACTGCCAGTGGCGGAGTTGATGAACCAGGCGATCAAGAAGCCGATAAGAGCGATCATCAGGTAGCTGCTGTAGCGCGTCAAATCGATGCGCGTGGTGAGGCCGAACATTGTCATCACGAAGAAGAGCGCCGCCGTCGTGGCGAAGGCCGCGATGACGGTCGGGCCTTCATAAATCAGCAGGATCAGCGACAGGGTTACGCCCACCGTGGCCGCGTAAACGAAAAAGAGGATCTTCGCCAAACCAACGGACATGCGCTGCATGCCCCAGGAAAGCGCCAGCACCAGCCCCAGTTGCGCGACGACGGCCACGATGATGATGGCCGGGTTGGTGACCAGCAGTTCCAGAGCGACGCTGCTGATGACCAGCGCGCTGGCCGTGGTGACCAGCATGGCCAGGGTCATCCACATGTAGACCTGGCGCAGCAGCGGCTGAATCGCCACGCCCGGTAAGGAGGGCAGACCGCCGACTTCCTGTACAGCCGGTGCAGGTTGATAGCTCATGATTCTCCTCGCTTTGCCGGCAGGGGGCCGGCGCTTCGCCCTGTTGCAGTCACAGTATCAGGGTGCCGTCAGCCTACCATGCGGGGGTTGCATCTGACAAGCGTCCGGCCTGCCCGCGCCGCGGCGCAACTGCTACAATCGCGCCCCCACCGTCATCAGGAGTTGCCATGACCCTGCTTCACGGCTTTGAGGCCCTGCGCGCGCAGGACATCCCCGAGATCAACAGTCAGGCGCGCATCTACCGTCACCGGCGCAGCGGCGCGCAGCTCATCTCGCTCGAAAACGACGACAGCAACAAGGTCTTCGGCATCACCTTCACCACGCCGCCGCCCGATTCGACCGGCCTGCCGCACATCCTCGAGCATTCCGTGCTCTGCGGCTCGCGCAAGTACCCGGTCAAGGACCCTTTCATCCAGCTGGCGCGCGGCTCGCTCAACACCTTCCTCAACGCCATGACCTACCCCGACAAGACCACCTACCCCGTCGCCAGCCAGAACCTGCAGGACTTCTACAATCTGGTCGACGTCTATCTCGACGCCGTTTTTTACCCGCGTATTTCGCCGCGCGTGCTGGCCCAGGAAGGCTGGCGCCACGAGCCCGGCGACGACGGCAAACTGGTCTTTCAGGGCGTGGTCTTCAACGAAATGAAGGGCGCCTGGTCCTCGCCGGACAGCCTGCTGGGCCGCGAATCGGAGCAGGCCCTTTTCCCGGATACCGTCTACGGCCACGATTCCGGCGGCGACCCGCGGCAGATCCCCGACCTGACCTGGGAACAGTTCCGCCAGTTCCACGAGACCTGCTACCACCCCGGCAACGCGCGCATCTGGTTCTACGGCGACGACGATCCGCAGGAGCGGTTGCGTCTCGTCGATGACTTCATTCGCGACTTCGGGCCGCAGTCGCAGTCGCCGGAGATCCCGCTGCAGGAGCGCTGGACGGAGCCGCGCAGCATCCGCGTGGGCTACGCCGTCACCGGCGACGACGCGCAGCAGAAGGGGCTGATGACGCTCAACTGGATGCTGGACGAGTTCAGCGACGCCGAACTGACCCTGGGCCTCGGCATCCTCGACCATATCCTGCTGGGCACGCCCGCCTCGCCGCTGCGGGTGGCCCTCATCGATTCCGGCCTCGGCGAGGACGTCACGGGCGGGACCGGCAGCCATTTGCGTCAAATGACCTTCTCCGCCGGCATGAAGGGCATCGACGTGGCCGACGCCGGCGCCGTCGAGCGCCTGATTCTGGATACCCTGGAGACGCTGGCGACCGCGGGCATCGAGGCCGAAATGATCGAGGCGGCCGTCAACACCGTCGAGTTCCGCCTGCGCGAGAACAACACCGGCGGCTTTCCGCGCGGCCTGGCCCTGATGCTGCGCGCCATGACCAGTTGGCTCCATGACCGCGACCCGCTGGCGCCGCTGGCCTTTGAAGCGCCGCTGGCCGCCCTCAAGGGCCGTATCGCTCGCGGCGAGCCCTGGTTTGAAGCGCTGATTCGCAGGTGGCTGCTGGAAAACCCGCACCGGGCCACGGTGTTGCTGGAGCCCGATCCCGCTGCCGAGGAAAGGCGCCTCTCTGCCGAGCGCGCGCGTCTGGAGGCGGCCCGCAGCGCCATGAGCGGGCAGGAAATGGAGGCCCTCAGGGAGGAGGCGGAGGCCCTGCGCCGCGCCCAGGAGACGCCCGATACGCCCGAGGCGCTGGCCAGCATCCCCCTGCTGCGTCTGGAGGACCTGGAACCCCGGAGCCGCGTCATCCCCATTGAAGAAGAGCGGCTGCACGACGTTCCCCTGCTGACCCACGACCTCTTCACCAACGGGATCGTTTATCTCGATCTGGCGCTGAACCTGCGCGCCCTGCCGCGCGAACTGCTGCCCTGGGTGCCGCTCTTCAGCGCCGCCCTGCTGGAGATGGGCACCCGTCACGAGGACTACCTGCGCCTGTCGCAGCGCATCGGGCGCAAGACCGGCGGTATCCGCGCCGGCACCCTGCTCTCCTCCGTCGTCGGCAGCGAGGAATGCAGCGCCTGGCTGATGCTGCGCGCGAAGGGCACCCTGGCCCAGGCGCAGGACATGCTCGACATCCTGCGCGACGTGCTGCTGGACGCCGCCTTCGAGGACCCGGAACGCTTCCTGCAACTGGCCCTGGAGGAGAAAGCCGGCGCCGAAAGCGGCCTGATCCCCGGCGGCCACGCCGTCGTCAACTCGCGCCTTGGCGCCCACTTTACGGAAGCGGGCTGGGTCGGCGAGCAGATGGGCGGCGTCAGCAACCTCCTTTTCCTGCGCGAGCGTATCCGTCACAGTGAGGAGGGCAAGGCAGAGGCCGGCGCTGTCCTGGAAGACATTCGCCGCCGCCTCGTCAACCGCAGGCACATGATCGCCAACGTGACGCTGGATGCAGGGAGCCTGGACGCCTTTCGTCCACAACTGGCCGCCTTCCTGGAGACCTTGCCGGCAGCCCCGTCACAACGTCAGCGCTGGGGGCGCGAGACCATGCCCGCGCGCGAAGGGTTGAGCCTGCCGGCGCAGGTCAACTACGTCGGCAAAGGCGCGCGCCTGACGGACCACGGCTATTCCTGGCATGGCTCGGCCATGGTCGCGCGCGGCTGGCTGAATACCTCCTGGCTATGGGAGAAGCTGCGCGTGCAGGGCGGCGCCTATGGCGGCTTCGCCGTTCACGACCGTCTCTCGGGCGTCTTCAACTTCCTTTCCTACCGCGACCCGCAGCTCTTGCGTACCCTCGACGCCTGCGACGGCGCCGCGGCTGCCCTGGCGCAGTACCGCCCCGGCCGCGACGAGGTCACGCGGGCCATCATTGGCGCCATCGGCAGCCTGGACAGCTACCAGTTGCCGGATGCCCAGGGTTACAGCTCGCTGATGCGTCATCTGGTCGGCCTGACGGACGACATGCGCCAGGAGAACCGCGAGCAGGTGCTGGCCACCACCGGCGCCGACCTGCGCCGCTTTGCCGATGCCCTGGCCGCCGTGCGCGACCACGGTGACATCGTCGTGCTGGGGTCAGCGGCGGCGCTGGAGGCGGCGGGCCAGGAGCGGGCAGACCTGCCCGGCAGGGTGACAAAGGTGCTGTAGGCGGATTCGCGGCGCGGCCTGCGCCTGAGGGCGATCCAGGCGGGCGGCTCCCTTACGGGGTCGCCCGTTTGTTTTCTCCGGCTGCGCCGGCTTGCGCGCGCCCGACGCGCCTGGCATGGAGTGGGGTGAACTGGCAGGGAAGGACACGCAGGAGGCCATCATGCAAACCCCGGTGCGTGACACAGAAGCCGCCGACAAAGTCATCGTCGCGCCCTTCGCCGACTTGACCATGGACGAGTTCGTCGCCCTGGTCGCAGCCCATCCCGACATCCAC
>DAOUIB010000265.1:0-5027 GCA_034428275.1 Anaerolineae bacterium | reverse complement strand
GCAGGGATGACGTCATGGCGGGGTGGTCTGGAGAAAGCAAATGGCGGGCGTGGTACAGCGCGGCCCGGCCGCGCACGCTGACGGCGACGCTGGCTCCGCTGGCGCTTGCGGGCGTCATGGCCATCGACCACGCCGTCTTCGACGCGCCGGTGTTCGCTCTGGCGCTGGTCGGCGCGCTGCTGCTGCAGGTGGCCACCAACCTCATCAACGAATATGCGGACTGGCAACGCGGCACGGACCGCTACAAGCAGGCCGGCCAGGGCATGACGATCAAGGAGGGCGTGTTGCCGGCGCGGAGCGTGGGGGTCGGCGCCCTGCTGAGCCTTGGCGGCGCGCTGCTGCTGGGCCTGCTCCTGCTGGCGCGCGAGGGGCCGGACCTGCTGGCCTCGCCCCTGCTGTGGATCGGGGCGGGCGGTGTGCTGGTCGCCGTCGCCTACACGGCAGGGCCCCTGCCGCTCTCGCGCCTCGGCCTGGGCGAAGTGGCGGCGGGCATATTCATGGGCCCGTTGATGGTGCTGGGCGCCTGGTACGTGCAGGCGGGTTGCCTCACCTGGCAGGTATTGTTGGCCTCCCTGCCCCTGGCGCTGATGGTGGCGGCCATCCTGCACGCCAACAACCTGCGGGACATGGAAGCGGACCGCGCGGTGGGCAAACGGACCCTGGCCGTCCGTTTCGGCTGGCGCGCGGCGCGGGCCGAGTACCTGCTGCTGGTCTCCGGCAGCTACGTATTGCTCCTGTTGCTGGTCGCCAGCGGGGACATCCCCTGGCCCGTCCTGCTCGCGCTGCTGACCCTGCCGGAAGCGGCGCAGTTGCAACGCCAGGCCCTGGCGACGACGGAGGTCAGTTTGCTGCACGTGGTGCAGGGCCGCACGGCCCGTTTGCACGGCCGCTTTGGCGGCGCGCTGGCGCTGGGCTGGCTGCTGGCGGCGTTTGCGGGCGTTGGCAGCGCCCCCCTGCCACCAAATTTGTGCATGTGACATCGCTCAACATAGCGGGAATACAGGGAGGGGCCGGGCTCCGGTGGGCCGCGTTATACTGCGCAGTCGGCGCGACGGCAGCCGATCGCAAGAGGGCCGGAGGAACGGGATGCAGGTCATCACGCTGCTCAACGAAAAGGGTGGCGTAGGCAAGACGACGCTGGCGACGCACATCGCCGCCGGCCTGGCGGTGGCGGGACATCGCGTCGTACTCATTGACGCGGACCCGCAGGGCCACGCAACGGTCATGTGCGGCATGCCGAAGGAGCCCGGCCTCTACAACCTGCTGGTGCGCGATGCCGGTCTGCAGGACACCATGCGCCAGGTGCCGGGCGAGCAGTACCGCATAGAGGGCCGGGAACTGAAGGGCGAGTTGTTTCTGCTGCCCTCGAACATTGAGACGCGCAACATCGCCAACTCGATTTCAGACGCCTTTGCCGTCAGCGACCGCGTGCGCGAGCTGGAAGAGTTGATCGACTTCGTCATCTTCGACACCTCGCCGACGCCCTCGCTGCTGCACGGCTCCATTTACCTGGCGACGGACCACATCATTTACCCGACGAAGTGCGAATACCTGTCCTTTGACGGCCTGGTGGAGAGCATCCGGCATCGTGAGGCGGCGCAGCAACATCGCGAGCGCTGGAACCTCGGTCCCATCGAGGTCATGGGCATCGTACCCACGATGTTCCGGCGCCAGACCCTGGAGCACCGCGAGAACCTCAAGGACCTCTGCAACATGTTCGGTGACAAGGTCTGGCCGCCGATCACCCAGCGCACCGTCTGGACGGAGGCGGTGTCCGACCGACGGCCGGTGTTCGCGATGCAGCCCCGCAGCCCGGCGGCGGCGGAAGCGCTGGGCCTGGTGCGCCGCGTCCAGGCGGCGGTGTGACGTGTCGCAGCGACGGCGCCGGCGGGACCGCGAGGGCACGCTGCTGAACCTGCAACGCAGCAGCGCGGAAGAAGTGGCCGATGCCATTTATCGCGATCCGGGCCTGCCGCCGGACATCGCCAGCCTGGATGCGCAGCGCAAGACGGCGCGGCCGGTGGACATCGGCAACATCTGGCCGGACCGCAGTCAGCCGCGGCGCGCCGTGCCGGTGCGGGCCCGCAGGCACTGGGACGGCGACCCGCGGCACGTGTCGCAGCTATTCAGGGGTTGGCAGGCGGAGTTGCAGCGGGATGGCGTCGCGCTGGATCTGGGTGACCTGCTGCGGCAAAGGCACTGGCCGGAGGGACTGGACGACGCTGCGGACGAAGGCGGCGAGTCCTGGCCCTGGCCTGAAGAGGCCGGCCCGCTGGCGGCCGCGTTGCCGGGTCTGGTGCGGCTGGCGGTCAACATACGCCAGGCCGGCCTGACGAACCCGATCACCGTAGCGCGCGCGGAGCGGGCCTTTCGGCTGGAAACGGGAGAGCGGCGCTGGCTGGCCTTTCATTTGCTGCAGATGCACTTTCCCGACGAGAACTGGTCGCACATTCCGGCCCACCTGGTGGAGCGCGTGGACGTCTGGCGCCAGGCGGGCGAGAACAGCGCGCGTCGCGACCTGAACGCCATTGGGCGCGCGCGCCAGCTTGCCATTCTCCTGATGGACCTGCTGCGCGAACGTGGCCACAGTTTCCAGGATTTCGACGAGGTGCTGGGCGCGGGCGGCAGCGAGCGCGACTACTACGCCCAGGTGGCGGATGGCCAGGAATTCCGCATTCCGCGCGGGGAGGGCGAACGCTTGCTGAACGCGATGGCCCTCAACAGTCCCACCCAGTTGCGCCAGTATCGCGCGTTGTTGCGCCTGGACGACGAACGCTGGCAGGACGCCGACGAGCGCAATCTTGGCGAAGGGGAGATACGACGTCTGAAGCCAGCGACCGGGTCACCGTCCGCGCGGCCCCGGCGCGAGCCGGAGGGCAACCCCTTCACGGACCCCGCGATTCGTCGTCGCCGCCAACGCATCTGGGGTTACGCAGAGCGTTATACGGCCCTGGGCGAAGCAGAACGGACGCAGGCGCTGGAGCAAATCGATCTGGACCGCCGTTGGCTGGAGGAACTGCAAGCGGCCATCCGCCGCCGCGGATAGCGTAACGCCAGTTACGCTTTGCCCGTCCCCGGCGGCTGTTGCTCCGCTCTTGCCATGCCATTTTTCTGTGCCGGCAAATGCAAATGCGCTCACGCACAATGGCCTCACCGCGCAGCCGCCATGTTGTGAAATCCTTCACTAACTGTTCGAAATTGCTGATGGATCGGGAGTCCTGTGGGACTTCATGGCAGCGGCCCCTGGTGGGGCAGGGCAGACCGAAGCGGCTACGGGTACACTTGGGCCGCTTTGACCGCGGCGGACTTTCGACAGGAAGGGCAGGGCATGACGAAGATCACTTTTATCGGCGCCGGCAGCACCGTGTTCGCGCGCAACCTGATGGGCGACATCCTGCAGTACCCCGCGCTGCAGGACGTCACGCTCAGCCTGCACGACATCGACGAGGACCGACTGTCGACCTCCGGCATCGTGGCGCGCAAGGTGGCGGAAACGCTGGACGTCTCGCCGACCATTGAGACGACGACCGATCGCCGCGCGGCGCTGGACGGCGCCGCCTACGCCATCAGCATGTTCCAGATAGCCGGTTACAAACCCGGCACGGTGATCGACTTTGAGGTGCCGAAACGCTACGGCCTGCGGCAGACGATCGGCGACACCCTGGGTATCGGCGGCATCATGCGCGCCCTGCGCACCATTCCCGTCTTTCTTGAGATGGCGCGCGACATGCAGGAGCTATGTCCCGACGTGATGCATTTGAATTACGTCAACCCGATGGCCATGAACTGCCTCGGCCTGAACCGGGCCACGTCGATCAGCACCGTCGGCCTGTGCCACAGCGTGCAGGGCACGGCGAAGCAACTGGCGCGCGACATCGACGTGCCGCTGGAGGAAGTCAACTACCTGGCGGCGGGCATCAACCACATGGCCTTTTACCTGAAGTTCGAGCGCGACGGCGAGGATCTTTACCCGCTGATTCATCGGGTGGGGGCGGAGGGGCGCGCGCCGGAGCACAATCTTGTGCGCTACGAGATGTTGCAGCGCCTGGGCTACTTTGTGACCGAATCCAGCGAGCACTTCAGTGAATACGTGCCCTGGTTCATCAAACGCGATCGCGCTGATCTGGTCGAGGAATTCAACGTGCCGCTGGACGAGTACCTGCGGCGCTGCGAACTGCAGATCGACCACTGGCAGAAGCTGCGGGCGGAGATGGAAGCGCCGGCCTACCGGCCCGGGATTCGTCGCAGCATGGAATACGGCTCGCAGATCATCAACGCGATGGAGACCGACGAGCCGGTGGTGATTTACGGCAACGTCAGCAATGACGGCCTGATCGACAACCTGCCGCAGGGCTGCGCGGTGGAAGTGCCCTGTCTGGTGGACTGCAACGGCGTGCAGCCGACGCGCATCGGCGCGCTGCCGCCGCAACTGGCGGCGCTGATCCGCAGCAACGTCAACGTGCAGGAACTGACCGTGGAAGCGGCGTTAACGGGCAGGCGCGAGCACATATACCACGCGGCGATGCTGGACCCGCACACGGCGGCCGAGCTGTCGCTGGAGCAGATTTATGCGCTGGTGGACGAGCTGATCGAGGCGCACGGGGACTGGTTGCCGGCGTATCACTGAACATTTTTGGGCGGCTGCGTTTCGCGCCTGGCTGCGCGCCCTCACCCCCCGGCCCCTTTCCCGCTCAGTCGCGGGAGCCCTTCCCTCAGGGAGAGGGGGAGAGGCAGCATGAAATGGAATTGATAGTCCTTCCCCCTGAGGTAAGGGTTCCCGCAACCGGGCGGGAAGGCATTTGGGGTGAGAATCGCCAGGGGTTGCGCCCTCACCCCCAACTCAATCTTCATGAGGGAGCGGGGGCCTGCCTGTAACAGGGGCGACGGTCAGGAATTCAGGCTGTGGAAAATGACAGAGGCCCTCTTCCGGCAACACCTCGACGAATAGCGGGACAGGATTGGCGAAGAAGGACAATGCACTATTCTACACATTGTACGCTCCCCCTCTCCCTGAGGGAGAGGGGGCC
>DAOUIB010000264.1:0-3551 GCA_034428275.1 Anaerolineae bacterium | reverse complement strand
CCGGTGCGTGACACAGAAGCCGCCGACAAAGTCATCGTCGCGCCCTTCGCCGACTTTACCATGGACGAGTTCGTCGCCCTGGTCGCAGCCCATCCCGACATCCACTATCGCTTCAACGACGCGGGAGACGTCATTCAAATGTCGCCAACCTTTCTTCATGCTGATGTTCAGGGCGCCATCGTGACTCATTTCAATATCTGGTTGTGGCAGGGTTCCCTGCCAGGCTACCGGACTGGCGTGGAGCCGACTTACGATCTCGGCGACTGGCGTTGCCAGCCGGACGTGGCCATCGATCTGCGGCAAGGCAAGGTATTTCCAAAACAGGCGCCGTTGGTCGCTGTGGAAGTGCGCAGCGACAGCAACACCTGGCCTGAACTGCGGGAGAAGGCCGCGCGCTACCTGGAGCATGGCACGCAGATGGTCTGGCTGGTCGACATGGACGCGCGCGCGGTCGAGTTGCACCGCGGCGGAGAGTCAGTGCAGACCCTGGCCGGCGGCGACGTCATTGAGGGCGGCTCGTTGCTGCCCGGTTTCAGCGTGAGTGTGAGGGAACTCTTCCCCGCATAGGGTCCTGTCAGGCACAAACGGCCTTTGCAGGACACTGACATTTCTTCCATGGTTTACTGCGTCGGTCGCACGGCCCTTGCGTCTGCAATCATCGTGACGAAGGCGCCGGGAGCAGTGAAACTGACCGCCAGTCACTGAGGTAAACTGCAAACATGCGAATCGCAGGAGGCCATCATGCAGTCCCCGTTGCGTGACACAGAAGCCGCCGAGAAAGTCGTCGTCGCGCCCTTCGCCGACATGACCATGGACGAGTTCGTCGAGCTGGTCGCAGCCAATCCCGACATCCACTATCGCTTCAACGCCGCGGGAGACGTTCTGGAAATGCCAAACAACAGCATCCACGCTCAGGTTCAGGCAATTATTGGCACGCATTTCACCGTATGGCTGTGGACGAAGGCCCTGCCTGGCCATGGCGCGCTGGTGGAGTGCCTCTATGACCTCGGCGACTGGCGCTGTTGTCCGGACGTGGCTGTTGACCGTCAGCAGGGCAAGGTCATCCCGCGCGAGGCGCCGCTCGTCGCCGTGGAGATTCGCAGCGAGAGCAACACCTGGCCTGAACTGCGCGCGAAAGCCGATCGCTACCTGGAGCATGGCACTCAGATGGTCTGGCTGGTCGATACGGACGCGCGTTCGCTGGAGTTGCATCGCGCGGATGTCGCGCCGCAGACCCTGCGCGGCGACGATCCGATCGACGGCGGCCCGTTGCTGCCGGGCTTCCGCCTGCCGGTCAGCGATCTCTTCCCGAAAGCGACGGACTGAACCCGGTGACGGGTCACGCCGCGCCTCTCTTTCCCTGGCGGCCGGCAATCTGACTGCAGGCCCTGGCCGCGTTCCACGAGTGACGACTATACTGTCTGGTAAGTGACACCGGAGTTGACCATGGCAGCCTCAATACCGCGCGAACAAGTGACAGAGGGCAAAATCGTCGCGGCCTTCGCCGACACGACCATGGACGAGTTCGTCGCCCTGGTCGCAGCCCATCCCGACATCCACTATCGCTTCAACGCCGCGGGAGACGTCATCGAAATGGCAGGCACATACATTCACAGCCGGGTCCAGTCGCTTGTTTCGACACACTTCGACATCTGGCTGTGGACAGGCGCCTTGCCAGGCTACGGGTCGATCACCGAGTGCCTTTACGATTTGGGAGAATGGCGCTGTTGTCCCGATGTGGCTGTCAGCCCCGACCAGGGCAACACAATCCCCCGCGAGGCTCCGCTCGTCGCCGTGGAGATCCGCAGCGAGAGCAACACCTGGCCTGAACTGCGGGAGAAGGCCAGACGCTACCTGGAGCATGGCACACAGATGGTCTGGCTGGTCGACACGGATGCGCGTTCGCTGGAGTTGCATCGCGCGGATGACGCGCCGCGGACCCTGCGCGGCGACGACCTCATCGACGGCGGCGCGGTGCTGCCGGGCTTCCGCCTGCCGGTCAGCGATCTCTTCCCCGGCCTGGAGGAATGAGGCCGGACGAGGGCGTGGCGGCCTTCAGGCGTACCAGGCGCCGGGCAAGATCTGGGGTCGCGCGTGGCCGTGATCGCGCAGCGTCAACTCGTAGCCGCCCTGCGCCACGGCAGCGCGGAAAACCACCTCATCCAGCGCCAGCCCGAATCCGGGTGAATCGGGGATGAGCACCTCGCCACCCTCGATACGGTAAGCGGAGGCATCCAGGCCCGGCGTCGTCACCTCGTCCCATTCGGCAAAGGCGTAGCGCTCAATGGCCCCCGCCAGGTGGCCCGAGACGTAGTTGCCCAGGTGGCGGCCGTAGTGGTGCGGCGCGCTGCGTACGCTCCAGGCATCCAGTTGCGCGCCCGTGCGCAACCAGTTGCTGAAGCCGTGGGTGAAGATGTCATACTGGATCACGTCCACGTGGCCCTGACGCGCCCAGTCCATGAGTTCCCGCGGCGCCCAGGATTCGCCGTCGGCGATCAACACCGCCAGACCCTCCCGCTCCATCCACTTGTGCAGGTCCTCATACAGGACGGGGTCTTCCTGAAAAGCCTCTTCCAGCCAGAAGAGCTGGCAGTCGGCGGTCTCGGCCAGCACCCGTTTGGCGATGTTCTGGTTGTAGCCGTTGTTGGCGTCGATCATCAGGCGCGCGCCAGGGCCGACGGCCTCGCGGACTGCCCGCACGACGGCGATATCGCGTTGCGTGCCCTGTTCCAGCGGCATGTGAAAGGCGCCGCGACCGACCTTGATCTTGAAGGCGCGGTGGTTGTTGGCATAACCGAAGAGCGCTTCTTCGGCGATGAGGGCCGCCGCCGCGTCGTCGTCTTCCAGATGCAGGTCGTCGATCAGGAGCGTCGTATCGTAGCAGGGGACGCGCAGGGGTCCCGCTGCCGCGGCTTTCCCCGCCTGCTGCGCCGCCAGCCGGTAGACGGGTTCGCCCGTCACCTTTCCGAGCAGGTCCCACAGCGGGTATTCCAGGGCGAGCGCCGCGTCGGCGACGCCCCGCTCCACTGTGATCAACGCGTCCAGCGGCGCGCCGAGGACGCCGGCCACCCGCAGCGCGTTGTGGTTGACCGGGCCGAAACCGCTGGCGCCGTCCTCCGTGCTCAGGCGGAGCAGGGGCACGCGCAGCTCCTGCCCGTGTATGGACAGGCGCGAGTTGCTGCCGGCAATCCGCGGCCGGCGCCCCACCAACGTACCTGCCTCAATTCTCGTGATTCGGGACTCTGCCATGGCTTTCCCTCCCTCACGCCGGCCCGTAGGCGACGCCGTTGGGGACGACGTCGGTCGCTTCGCCGCGACGCATGGCCTCGGCCGTCGCCAGAATGCTGTCGAAGTCGTGCTGCGGGCGGAAGCCCAGCAGTTTTTCGATCCTGCCCAGGTCGATCTCGTAGTAGTTGGCGCAGGGTATGCGCGCCTCGGCGACGGGCAATTGATAACGCTCCGCCAGGCGCGGCACCAGTTCGCCCCAGTCGAGGATGGCCGCGCCGGAGAGGTTGAAGATCTGGCCGACGGCCGCATCGACCTCAATGCTC
>DAOUIB010000263.1:0-3857 GCA_034428275.1 Anaerolineae bacterium | reverse complement strand
AGACGTACATCAGCATCAGACCCAGCCAGAATGGGGGGATCGAAACGCCCACCAGCGCGCCCAGCATCGTCAGGTAATCGTGAATCGTCTCGCGGCGAATCGCGGCGATGATGCCGGCCAGAATCCCCACCGGCAGCGCCAGCAGCATCGCGGCCATCGTCAACTTGAGAGTCGCGGGGAAGCGGTCCGCGATGATGTCGATCACCTGGGCGCGCTTGAAAATGGAGCGGCCGAAGTCGCCGCGCAGGATACCGCGGCGGGTGCCATAGGAATCCGGGACTTCATCGCCGTCGGTGTCCACCTGCACGTAATCGTTGCCCATCAGCCAGAAGAGATATTGTTCCGGCAGCGGACGGTCCAGCCCCAGGTTGCGGCGCATCTCCTCAATGGCGCCGGGGCCGGATTTCACCTCGTGCAGCATGATCGCCACGGGATCGCCCGGCACCAGGTGAATCATGGCGAAGATCAACACGCTGACGCCCAGCAGGATCAGAATCGAGGCCAGCAAGCGACGGATGAGGTAGGCGGTCACGCCACGGGGCTCCTGTTTGGCCCGGCGGAGAGTGTAGGGAAACAGGCCCGACCCGGATGCCACGTGGGCGTCCGGGCCGGGCTCCTCTCAGGGTGAAGGCGGGGCCCCTCTAGGCGTCAGAGAGCCAGGTGTCATAGAAGTCGAAGAAGCCCTGCGCGTTGGTGCGGAAGTTCTGTACGCGCGAGTTGACCACGAAGGCGTTCTCGATCACGTAGAAGGGGACGTAGGGCATCTCGTTCAGCATGATCTCCTGAATCCGGTGGTAGATCGCCGCCCGCGCCTCCAGGTCCAGCGTGCGTCGTCCCTCCTCGATAAGACCGTCCACCTCCGCGTTGTTGAAGCGCGCGGTATTCCAGGCGGCGTCAATCGAGGACGAGTGCGCGATGATGTTAAACACGTCCGGGTCCGTGGCGGGGAAGAGCATGCCGGAGAGTTCCCACTTGCCGGCGCGCATGTCGGCCAGGTAAGCGCCGATTTCTTCCGTCTCCACTGTGATTTCGATGCCCAGTTGCGTCAGGTCATTGACGACGATCTGGCCATACTGGTCGAAGGGGAAGCCCGGGCTGATGCCGTAGGTGATGCTGAAGGCCTGGCCGTCCTTGTCGAGGATGCCGTCGCCGTCGCTGTCGCCCCAGCCGGCTTCCGCCAGCAGCGACGCCGCCATCTCGGGGTCGTAGCCGGGCCACTGGTCCATGCCCTCGGTCCAGTAGCCGAAGAGGCCGGGCGTCAGAATGGCTTGCGGCACGGCGCCGATGCCCCCGAACACCTCGTTCAGGATGCGCTCGCGGTCCACCGCCCAGGCGACGGCGCGGCGGGTGGCCGCGTCATCGAAGGGGAAGAGTTCCGTATTCAGCACCAGGATGCGCGGCACGCCGGTGCGCGCCGCCGTGGGCACGTAGAAGTCCGGATCGTCCTGGAAGAATGGCAGCTGACTCGCCAGCGGGCTGTAAATCACGTCGACCTCGAAGGTCTCCACCAGCGCCATGCGCGTGCTGTCCTCGCCGACGTGCAGGGCGATCAACTCTTCGAGATACGCCGGGCCCTGATGATCGTAGTAGTCCGGCGCCCAGTTGTAGTCTTCGTTGCGCGCCATCACCACTTCTTCATCCGGCATGGTGCTGACGAAGCGGAAGGGGCCGGTGCCCACGGGGTTCAGGCCGTAGTCCTCGCCATGCTCCGCCACGGCCGCCGGCGAAACGGGCGCCAGGCCGATCTGCGTCAGTGAGTCGAGGTAGGGAGCGAAGGGCTCCTTGAGGGTCATCACGACGGTGTAGTCGTCCGGCGTCTCGATGGTCTCCACCGGACCGACGATCGCGGCCGCCCAGGGAGAAGCCAGTTCGGGATCGCTGATGCGCTCGAAGGAGAAGCGCACCGCCTCCGCGTTGAAGGGCGTGCCATCGTGGAAGGTGACGCCCTGACGCAGGTTCAGCGTGATGACCGTGCCGTCGTCGCTGAAGGAGAAGGACTCCGCCAGTCCCGGGCCAATGTCGCCGGTTGTCGGGTGCTTCCGCAGCAGCGGATCGTAGATGAACTGCATAATGTTGCGGCCGAAGGTGTTGGTGTTGGCCGCCGGGTCCAGAACGCCCCATTCCGAGGAGAAGACCACCGACAGGGAGCCACCGGACATCGGTTCCTGCGCCCCGACCACCCCCACGAACAGGAGCAACAGCAGGCTCAGTAACAACACAAAACGGGTGCGACTTCTCATCATCTTTCCTCCATAAGCCGTCTTTACGATGCTTCCCGCAAAGGATTGCGCGCAGGATTGTAACGCAAGGCCGGAAACCCGGCCACACGCCTGGCGAAAGGTCCGCAGGAAGACGCCTGTTCCCTGCGAAGCGCGTCCGGCCCGCGGCAACCCTGCCCGGCGTCCGCCTGCATGCTACAATTCAGTCATGCAAGACTCCGCCGCCCGCCCCGCATGAAACTGCTCGTCGTCCCGGCCTCGCTCGACCTGCGTCAGCCCTTCAGCGCGACGCCGGCCTGGTGGCAGCTGCTCAAGGCGCTGCACGAGGAGGGCGCCGAACTCATCGCCAGCCCCTGGCAGGGCCCGCCCATCGAGACACTCTGGTGGCGCGCCGGGCGCAACCCGGCCAAATGGCAGGGCGACGCCTGGATGGAAGCGCGCCGGCTCTGGCGCCGCGTGGCCGGAACCCCGCCGCCGGTGCAACTGGACGAATACGACGTGCCGCCCGCCGGCCTGATGCGCGAGGCCTGGTCCGAAAAGCTGCTGCGCTTCGTCTCCCGCGCCACCATCGCGCCCCTGTGGTACGCGCACCTGAAGAGCACCCTGCGCGAGCAACCGGACGTCGACGCCCTGCTCTTCCTGACCCTGCCGCTCAACCAGCTGGCCGGCGTACCGCGCGAGCTGTCGCGCGAGTTTGACGTCCCGATTTTCTTCTACGACGGCGACGTGCCCGCCAGCCTGCCGCAGATGGCCGGCTTCGCCAGCGGCTTTCGCATCTACCAGGGCGCGCGGCCGGAAGAATTCACGGCCTTCATCTGCAACAGCCTGGCCGGGGCCGCCGAACTGCGCAAGCTGGGCGCGCCGGCCGCCTACACCGTCTACTACGGCGTCGACGAGACGGTCTTCAGCCCCGCGCAGGTGCCGACGCAGGACATCGACTTCTTCTTCTACGGCCATGGCCGCGAGTACCGCTCGCTGTGGATCGACGACATGATCGCGCGGCCGGCGGCGGCCCTGCCCGGGGCGCGTTTCGCGGTGCGCGGCACCGGGCTCGGCGAGCTCGGGCCGACGCAGCAGCTGCCCTACCTCAGCTTCAGCAAACTGCGCGAGTACGTGGGGCGCAGCCGCGTCAACCTTTGCATCACGCGCCGCGCGCACGCCAGCGTCTACGGCTCCTCCAGCTCACGTCCCTTCGAACTGGCCGGCATGGGCGCCTGCATCGTCGCCAGCCCCTACGAGGGCATCGAGCTGTGGTTCGAGCCGGAACGCGAGATCATCGTCGTGCATTCCCATGAGGAGGCGCTGGAGCGCTATCGCTGGTTGCTGGATCACGACTCCGAGCGGCAACGCATGGGTGAGGCGGCGCGGCGGCGCGTGCTCTCCGAACACACCATGCGTCACCGCGCTCGTCAACTGCTGGGCATCATGCGCAGGCATATGTAGAATGCCCGGCCCGGCTGGAGAGACGATGATGATCGCACAGTACAAACCCTGCATCCTGACCGAGGACTTGCCGCAGTACGACCTGCGCGCCGGTACTCGCGGCGTCGTGGTGGACTACAGCTCCAGCGGCGGGGCTTACATCGTGGAGTTCTTTACTCCCGAAGGCGAGACCATCGACGTCATCTTCGCCGAACA
>DAOUIB010000262.1:0-3203 GCA_034428275.1 Anaerolineae bacterium | reverse complement strand
TTTCCCTTCAGGGCGGGAATCACCTGTTCACCGATGAGACGGATTCCGCGCGCCGGATCGATGCCGTGGGGCGTGCCGAACTCCACCCTGGCCGCCCCTGCGGCGAACAGCGCCTCGGCCTGCCGAATGAGATCGTTGGCGTCGCCGGAAAAGGCGAAGCAGTCCAGCATTTCGTCCGAGATCAAATCTGCGGCCCCGTCTTCGTTGCGCTGCTCGAAGAGTTCCTGCAGGCGCCCGATGAGTTCCGGCTCGACCTCCACTGTCGGGTCCAGGCGGGATACGATGGGCAGATACATGGCCACGCTGCGGCGCGCTGCGGCGCGCGCCAGTTGCCTGTCCTCATCAGCGACGCAAACCGCGCCGATCGCCAGCGCCACGCTGCCCGCTTCGCGCCCGGCCCGCTGCTCGCCGCGGCTCACCCAGGATCTGGCGAGGGGCAACATCGCCGGATTGGTACCGCCGCCAATCTTGACCTCGTCGGCGATTTCGCCCGCCAGGGCACATAGCCGCGGCCCCCAGCTGCCGATCAGGACCGGAACCTGTTTCCCCTGTGTCAGCGCCCAGGGAGACCAGGCGTGTTCCGCCAGGGAAAATACGTCTCCTTGCAGGCCGCCGGTCTCACCTGAAAGCATGTAGCGAATGACCGCCACACCCTCCCGTATCGCCTGGAGGGGACGCTCGGGTTCGCGGATGCCGTAGTCATCCAGCCAGCCGCCGCGCACCAGACCCACGCTGACGCCGCCGCGGGCCAGCCGCGCCAGAAGCGCGGTGTCGGCCGCGATATCGACCGGCGCCATGCGCGCCAGCGACACGCCCGCAGGACCCAGACGCGCCCGGCGCAGATGCGGCGCCATCAGCGCCATCGGCAGATACGAGGGCGTGTAGGGAAGGTCGCAATAGACGTGCACCACGTCGACCTGATAGCGGTCGACAAGTTGCGCCAGCGCGACGTATTCCGCCGGCATCTTGTCGGTCTGAATGCCGAGGGCGACCTGTCTCATGTCAGTTCGTCGCTGTCCAGCCTGCGGCGGCGGAGGCGTTCCATTCGCATGATGACGCGTTCTTCAGGGTCCGGGCAGACGGCATGCGAATCGCGCGCCAGCCAGTCATTGTCGTCGAGTTCACGTTGTTTCGCGGCGAGGAACGGGATGACCGTGGCCAGGGCATAAATGCAGAAATGTTTGCCGGGCGGGATTCGCAGGCGGCTGCTCTCGCTCAACTCGAAGTAGTCGCCGACCTGCATGCCACAGACCGATTTGCCTTCGATTTCGACCACGGTGACGCGCAGGTCATACAGATTAAATTCGCGGCTCACTGGCTGCCTCCCCTGAACCAGGGCAAAACCTCCTTGCCGATCAATTCAATGGCCTTCAGAGGCTCCGGCCCCAAAGGCGGGCCGAAGCTGAGGTGTCGCGCGCCCATATTGACCAGGTCCTCCAGCCGTTTAATCAACTGACGCGGCGTGCCGACCACTCCGATGCGGAGCATGTCGGCGCAGACCAGGGCGCTTCCCTGGGTAAGGTCATTCTCTACGACAACCGCCTGCTCAATGTCGTCGAAGTCGCTGCGCGTCAGGCCCAGGCGCGCCAGAATCGTCGGGCTCAGGGCATGACCGTAAAACGCGATTTTGGCACGCAGCGCTCTCTCGGCGGCCAGCGCGTCATCCGATACCGAACACCAGATGCAGGCCGCCACGTCGATGTCGGCCATGTCGCGCCCGGCCAGGTCGGCGCCCTTCCGGATCCGGGGCAGCACCCAGGAAAAGTGTTCGGGAGGAAAGAGCAATGGCAGTCCACCGTCGGCGTGAGAACCGATCGTCTGCACCATGCGCGGACTCATGGCGCCGAGGTACAGGGGAATCCGTCTGCGCAAGGGTGTGAAACGCAACCGGGCCGCCTCTGACCACTGCAGAAATTGCCCGTCCAGCGCCGCCGATTCCCCGGCAAACAGCCGCCGCAAGACTTCAATGGTCTCGACGACGGAAGTCAGTGGCTTTTTCTGCTCAATGCCGATCCATTTCAGAAACTCGCCGGCCCCGGAAGCCAGGCCCAGACAAAAGCGTCCGCCGGACAGTTCGTCCAGCGTCGCCGCTTCCATGGCCATCTGTGCCGGATGCAGGGTATAGGGGTTGAAGATGCCACTGCCAATCTCGATGCGTTCCGTTTCCCGCGCCATGGCGGCCAGCATGACAGTCGCGCTGCGCTGGAAGAGGTCATCGCTGAGCCAGAACTGATCGAAGCCGGCCTTCTCCGCCGCCATGGCCAGCGAAACCGTTTTGTCCACTGGCAGGTCATTGTTCAGGCGAACGCTGAAGCGCATTCACTCCGCCTGGCTGGCGCCCGCGCCAATGATGGCGTCGGCCTCGATTTCGACGAGATAGCCGGGTCCTGGAAACTCTATGCCACCGATGAGCGTGTTGGCCGGCAGAATGTCGCCAAAGATCTCCTTGTGGGCGAAGGCCGCGTCTTCCCAGTGGGCCAGGTCAGAAACGTACACCCGGGTCCTGACGACGTCGTTCAGGCTGGCTCCCGCCTGCAACAGGGCGCGCTCAATCTTGCGAAAGATATAGAGGCTCTGTTCGCGAGCGTCCGAACCGTGAATGCGACCTTCCTCATCCGAGGCGGTCGTTCCCGAGACGCAGACCATATCACCGAATCGCACGGCCCGGGAATAGCCGGCGCGTTCCTCCCAAATGCTGCCCGAAGGGATGTTTTGTCGTCTCTTCACGCTCTTTACCTCACGTCCCTGGTCAGTCTATGACGATCAGATCCTGATAACCGTCGGTCAGCTTTTCGCCTCCGCCCGGCCGCGCCACGACGACGTCCTCCACGCGCGCCGACCAGGTATTGAATTGCATGATGCTGGGTTCGATCGTGAAGAGCATGCCTTCCTGCAGGGGGGTCTGGTCGCTGGCGGTCAGGAAGGGCGGCTCATGCACGTCCATGCCGATGGCGTGGCCCAGGCGATGGCGAAACTCCTCGCCGTAGCCGCCGTCCTCAATGACCTGGCGCGCGTTAGCGTCCGTCTGGGCCGTGGTGTGCACACCGGCCTGCAGCGCTTCAATGCCCGCCGCCTGGGAAGCCATCACGAGTTCGTGTATGCGTCGGAATTCATCGCTCGGCTGGCCAAAGCTGATGGTGCGACCGAAGTCATAGCAATAGCCATCCAGGATGGCGCCAAAGTCGAACAGCAGCGCGACCGGC
>DAOUIB010000261.1:0-6810 GCA_034428275.1 Anaerolineae bacterium | reverse complement strand
GGGCCGTCAAAACGGCCGTCGGCAACGGGCCCGGGTCGACACTGGCGCTGTGTGCGGCCAAGGCTCAGACGGACCAGTCCCACAGTTGGTCCCAGGCTTCCATCCAGGTGTCGGCGCGGCTGTGGACCTTCAGCGAGTCATAATCCAGTTCCAGGCCCGGCCTGCCCCTGAAGTCTTCCATCATTTCCGCCATGGTGATCTCGGCCGTTATGATCACTGGCGGGGAAGGCAGGAAGGGCGGAACGGCCTCGAGATCCTGCAGCGCCCGGAATGCTCCCTCTTCAATCATTTTGCGGGCGCGGACGGGCGGAATCTGGCGGGCGGAATAGCGCGTCAACCCGCGCTTGACGGCGACGGTCGTCAGGCCCTCGCCGACCAGCTCCGTCGCTTCGCGGCAGGCGGCCTCGTCGCCGGTGACCAGCAGTACGGGGCAGCCGTAGTGTCCGCAGAGCGCCGCATTCACCCCGATTTCGCCGACCAGTACGCCATTGATCCAAAGGTTGCGCCACTTGACGCTGGTGATGGAATGGCTCAGGACGCCATCCGGCGTGTGGGCGCGCGCGTGGTAACCGACCATCAGGCAGGCGTCTGCGCCCTGCTCAAGCAATTCCGTGTAGCGCGTCCAGGGGTGATGCGCCACCCACTCGCAGGCGGGATCGATCAATTCCGGCAGCAGTGAATTGCCCTTGTTGTCGCCGCCGGCGTTGTGACAGTCCACCACGACGATTTCACTTGCGCCCGCCCGCGCGGCGCCCCTTACCGCCGCGTTGACCTCTTCCGTATACAGCCGGCGGCCCTCGTCGTACATCGGCTTGCCACTGCCCACGCGTCCCCAGGTCACGATGCCGCTGACGCCTTCCATATCCGTCATGATCAGGATTTTCATGTTGCAGTCCCTTGAATCCTTTTGGCGCAAAGAAGGTCACTTGCGCAGGGATAGTAACCAGCGGGGGCGTCAGCGGGCAAGGCATTCAGCAGGGGGCCAGGGGCTTGCGCCTTGCACCCCGTGGTGGGATCCAGGCCAGTTGACAACATGACCCGCCTGTCTGGGCCAAAAACGCCCCCCTGGTCCCTCAATCAGACGGACCAGGGCCAGAACTGGTCCCAGGCTTCCATCCAGGTGTCGGCGCGACTGGTGACCTTTAGCGAATCATAGTCCAGTTCCAGCCCCGGCCTGCCGCGGAAATCTTCCATCATCTCCGCCATGGTGATCTCGGCCGTTATGGTCACGGGCGGGGATGGCAGGAAAGGCGGGACAGCCCCGAGGTCCTGCAGCGCCCGGAATGCGCCCTCTTCAATCATTTTACGGGCGCGGACGGGCGGGATCTGGCGGGCGGAATAACGGGTCAGACCGCGCTTGACGGCGACCGTCGTCAGCCCGTCGCCGAGCAGCGCCTTCGCTTCGCGGCAGGCGGCGACGTCGCCCGTCACCAGCAGCACCGGGCAGCCGTAATGCCCGCAAAGCGCCGCATTGATCCCGATCTCGCCGACCAACACGCCATTGAACCAGAAATTGCGCCACTTCACGCTGGTGACCGTGTGGCTCAGGACGCCATCCGCTGTGTGGGCGCGCGCGTGGTAGCCAACCATCAGGCAGGCGTCGGCGCCCTGTTCGAGCAACTCCGTGTATCGCGTTGAGGGATGATGCGCCACCCACTCGCAGTCTGGCTCGAGCATCTCGGGAATCAGCGAATTGCCCTTGTTGTCACCGCCGGCGCCATGCACGTCCACCACGACGATTTCCTTCGCGCCCGCCCGGTTGGCGCCGCGCACGGCCGCATTGACCTCCGCCGTGAACAACCTGCGCCCCTCTTCATACATTGGTTTGCCACTGCCCACGCGCCCCCAGGTCACGATGCCGCTGACGCCTTCCATATCGGCAAATACGATGATTTTCATTTTGTTGTCCTTTTACAACACGCTGCAAATGTTTGACCTGCGATTCGCAAGCAATCGAGGTCGCAGGTGGCCAGCCATTGAATTGGGCAAACGCCACTCAATCCGCGGATTCTCCTTGCTGATTCCAGATTACATTTTTTCCAGTTCAGGAATTGCTCGTCATGTAGGCCTTGAAGACCTTCATGTTTGACTGTGTCGGCAAGAGAAACAACATAGCAATTTTTGTCAGGAAAGCACTAATCATGGACAGCGCAAGGCGAACTGGCGGTACAAGCAGTACCTTGTGTTCGTCCAGTTTCGGAGGACAGTCGAAATCGTTGTCAAACAGGATTTTCGATGGCTCTCTGCCGAATAAATTATGACCGAATCCGTTCCGTAGCAGACTGTACATCGCGTCTGCAACATCGGAATCCAGGCTCGGAAACATCTCTTTCAACCCGGTCTTGTAGCGGATTTCGGGGCTACGCCTTTCCCGACTTCCGAGACGATACATTGTCTCAGGGGCAGGGTTAATGTCCATGATAATGGCAAAATTGTTGTCTTGTCTGTCTGCGTTGATGCGGTCAATTAAGGGGATTTCCCACCAACTGCTCAATGTATAGACAAAATAGCAAATCAGGTCATGTTCATCGAGCAGGCCCAGTATGGGGTCGCCGTGTACTGGCAAGTAAGACCTGCCGGCCGTTTCCTGAGTTGACTTCAGGAGCCTGACAGAAAGGTCCTGGCCCTGTTTCCACTGTTCTTCGAAGTTTCGCCTGATGATGTTTTCTCTCGCCATTTCAGCCTGCCGTTGCGGTAATGCGGGTGATAATCGCATCGGAGACGTGAGCCGGCACTTCCATGTCCCGCAGCATCGACCTGACGGTATCGCTGGAAATGTCGTTGTATTTGAAGCGAATTTGAAATTGCGGATATCGTGTCAACATTTCCAACGCAGTAGGCAAACGTTCCCATCTGACGGTGATGAATTCGTCGTCAATATCTACGTCAAAACTGAAAGTCTCAGGGTTCATTTCTGATCACTCCGGTCGTCATTTTGGTCGACCCTTCGTGCATTCATATTAGCACGGCTACAAGTTGCAATTCTTCACAGTATTGCCTATCCATCGATGGGGGTGATGCGTGTTGGACTCTGCCAGGATCCCCTGACACTGCATTGTTCTCCTTTGGCTGCCGCAAGTATGGTCTTCGAGCAGTCCGTGCAGTTTGCTTCGGCGCTTGGCCCCTTCCGCAGGTGCTGGCATGGAGACAAACAGCCGCATTAGCCCTGATCGCTCATGGAATGGTGCCAGGGCATCAGCCAGCGCTCAAGCAGGAGCACGACGACGTAAAAGGTGATACCGATCAACGAAGCCATCAGGATGGCCGACCAGGCGCTGGCGAAGTTGAAGCCCGACGCCTCCTGGGTGATGTAAACGCCCAGCGTGGCGCGGGGGCCGCCGAAGAATTCCGAGACGACGGCGCCGATCACGCTGAGGGAACTGGCCACCCGCAAGGCGCTGAAGATAAAGGGCAGCGCGTTCGGAATGCGCAGGGTGCGCAACACGCGCGCCGGGCTGGCAGCCCAGGACTCCATCAGTTCCAGTTGACCTGGATCCACCAGGGTGAGGCCGCGCACGGTATTGATCATGGCGGGGAAAAACACGATGACGGCGACGATGGCCATCTTTGAGGCCGGGTTCGTGATGCCGAACCAGTTGTTCATGATCGGCGCGAAGGCGATGATGGGCACGGAGTTCGCGGCGATGGCGAAGGGCATGGTCGCCTCGCTGATGATCGTCCAGCGGGAGGTGACGAGGGCGGTCAGTATGCCAGCGCCGCAACCGATGACGAAGCCTCCCACTGCCGACCAGAGCGTCGCCCGCGCCGCGCTGAACAGGATGGACTCGCCGCTGGCGCCCAGGAAGATATGCAACTCTTCCGAGAATTCCGCGAGGATGCTGCTGGGAGGCGGCAGGATGAACTCGCGGATTCCAAGCAGGTGAACGCCCAGTTCCCATGTGCCAAGGAAAATGATGGCGACCAGCAGGGTCGGCACGAGTCTCTGTATGCGCGACCGCAAGCTCCGACGCTTCACCGCCTACTCCAGGACGTGGGCATCGCGCAGCACTTCCCGCACCTCGGCTACAAGTTCGTGATAGCGGGGCCGGGACCGGGTCTCGAAGGTCCGGGGTCGGGGCAAATCGATGTCCACGATCGACGTGATTCGCCCGGGGCGGGGCGACATGACGACGACGCGACTGGAGAGAAAAATAGCCTCGGCGATGCTGTGGGTGACGAAGAGAATCGTCGTATCCGTTTCGCGCCAGATGCGCAAGAGTTCCATGTTCATGCGTTCACGCGTGAACTCATCCAGCGCGCCGAAGGGTTCGTCCATCAGGAGCAAGGAGGGCTGGAACACCAGGGCGCGGGCGATGGCGACGCGTTGCTGCATGCCGCCCGACAGTTGCCAGGGCCAGTGGTCGCCAAAGCTGCCCAGTTCCACCAGCTCAAGCGCTGCCTGGGCTTTTTCCCGCCGCTCCTGTCTGGCGAAGCCGTGGATTTCCAGCGGCAACTCGATGTTCTTGCGCACGCTGCGCCATTCGAGCAGGGTCGCTGCCTGAAACACCATGCCGTAGTCCCGGTCGATGCGGGCCTGATGCGGCGACTTGTCATTGACCTGAAGCTCCCCCGTGCTGGGCTCGATGAGGTCGGCAATGAGGCGCAAAAGGGTGGATTTGCCGCAGCCGGAGGGACCGATGAGCGACACAAATTCGCCGGATGCCACCGAGAGGTCTATGTCCTGCAGCGCGATGACCTGCTCGTCATGGCCAGGGTTGAAGACCTTGTTGATCTGGCGGGCCTCAATGACCTTCGCAGCCATCAGGTCCTCCCGCCGCTGTTGCGCAGGACCAGCCACTCCACCAGGCTGACGATCAGGAAGGAAAGCATTCCCACGGACGCCGCCACCAGAATGGCGCCCCAAAGTTTGGGCGTGGAGACCGCGCTGTAATCGGAACTAAAGTCCAGTATGGCGCGGCCCAGGCCGCTGCGAATGCTCGAAGGCAATTCGCCGATGATGGCGCCAACCACGCTGGCCGTCGCCGAGATCTTCAGCGCCGTGAAGAGGTAGGGAAGCGCCGCGCGGAAACGCAGCTTCCACATGATCTGCCAGCGGCTGGCGGCCCAGGAATCCATTAACTCAAAGGCGTTGGCGTGGGGCGAACGCAGACCGCGCAAGGTGTTGATCGTGACCGGGAAGAAAGTCAGGTAGGAGGAAATGGCGGCGACGGAGAGCGGGCCCGCGCCTAGCCAGATGACGACCATGGGCGCGATGGCAAGGATGGGCACGGTCTGGGAAGCCACAACGTAGGGCAACAGCCCTCTTTCCAGGGCCCTGAAATGCGCGAAGACCGTGCCCAGTACGAAGCCCAGGCTGGCGCCAAATGCGAATCCCAGAATCGCTTCGCCCCAGGTATGGCCGGCAGCTTCGACCAGGATGCGCGAGAGCAGGAGCGGGCCGTTGCGCCGCGCCGGCTGCAACAACGCTTCGGTGATTTGCTGCAGATGGGGCAGGTTAATGTCATTGAGGATCTTCATGTCCAGCAGGACCAGGTGACGGTCCTGTGCCAGGTAGCGGTCGACAGCGTAGTCGTCGGCCACGGCTCCCAGGCGCAGCGAATGCAGGTCCTGAACCGAGGTCAGGCCACTATCGACCCCGGTCGCCAGCGCCAGTCGGCCCGGAAAGCGGGGGGTCACCGGGAAAATGCCCAGCAGCGACTCATCGCTGTCAAGGCGGGTGTGGTAACGCAATTCCGGCCAGGCCGTTGCTGCAGGGTCGACGTCGGGATCGGCGGGTTCAGGCGCAAGAATGTCGCGCAGGTCCCGGCGGTCCGTCAAAACGGCGTCGAGTTCGCCGCTGTCGAGCGCATTCAGGGCGGCATCCAGGTCGGCGACGGTGCTGTATCGCCAGGACGGTAGCGCTGTGGTTATGCGGTAGTTACGCGAAGCGGCGAAAAGCTTGGCCGTCTGCACGCCCAGCAAGAGCATGGAGATGATCAGGACAAAGCCGAGAGTCTTTGTCGCTGTCTGTTGCAGCAGGATGAGGGACAGAAGCAGTGCCAGGCCGCAGGGCAATATGAGCGCGAGGTTCTCGTTTTGCTCGCCTGGCGGCAATACAAACAGCCAGGCCATGGTCAACAGCAGGGCGGCCACCAGGGCCGTTCTCTGCCAGTCTCTGTGCAGAAGCAGACCAATTGCGGTGACCAGTATGGCGGCGACCTGCAGGCCTGCGAAGAGCAGCAGCAAATCCCGCGCCCAGGCTACCAGGCGTTCCTCGGGCAGGCCCCCATTGCCTTCACTCAGGGCCTGGGACCGCGCCAGCTGACCCAGGAGGGAGCGTGGCGCTTCCTCCTCCGACTGGGCGGCGACCCATTGCGCCAGTTCACCGGGCGTGCTGTCCAAAACCAGCGTTTCAGCGCCGCTTCCGCCGATCAGCCGCTGCAATAGCGTCGCCGCCAACAGGGCGGCGGCGAGGGTCAAGAGCAGGGGAAACAGGCGGCGAGCGGGGTGTATGGCCCTCGCCTTCTCCGCACGCAACAGGAAAGATTGACTCACTTAAATGCCGGCTCAGCCGGCGGCGGAGGTGACCGCCCGCGCCAGCAACTCGCAGCCTTCCAGCATGCTATCGCCGTCCACGTTGAGCATGGGGGCAATTCGAACGACGTTGCCGTGCAAGCCACCCTTGCCGATCAACAGCCCGTGTTCACGCGCCCCGGCCATAATGCCGGCAGCCCGGGAGGCATCCGGCTCGCGCGTCGGGCCTGGCTTGACGATCTCCAGGGCCTGCATCAGGCCCATGCCACGCACCTCGCCGATGAAATCGAATTCAGCTTCGAGTTCTTCCAGTTTGTCGCGCAGGACGGTGCCCTG
>DAOUIB010000260.1:0-1545 GCA_034428275.1 Anaerolineae bacterium | reverse complement strand
GGCCGGTCCCGCTCCGGTTCACGATCTGTGGCCATTGCGGACAGGTCGCGCCAGACGGCCTCGCCCCCGCCGATACGCCAGGGCAGAGTCGCCGGGCGACCCTTCAGGTCCAGCGCTTCATGCAGCCAGGCCAGCCAACCTTCGTCGCCCGGCCTGCCATCGTGGCTGGCGCAGACGATCAGGTAGTCCCGCGCGCGCGTAGAGGCCACGTAGAGCAGACGGCGTCGCTCGTCCAGACTTTCCCTGTCCCGATCCGCCGTTGCCCGGCGCCAGGCGACCGTGGGTTTGTGGCCGCCCTGCCCCATGTCGTAAACCTTGCAGGCCAGACCTCCACGCCCGTCAGACGCAAGCACGGACGTGTCGGAAGGCGCCCGCCATTTTCCGGCGTCGGCCAGCACGACCAGGGGGAACTCCAGGCCCTTGCTGCCGTGCACGGTCATCAGCGTGATCGCGCCCTCGCCACGCGGCGCGGCATCCCCTTCCCGCGCTTCGCGTTGGCTGAACTCGCGGCAGCGGGACTCAAATTCAGTGAAGAGCATCGGCCTTTCCCCGGCCTTGGCCAGAAGTTTCTCCACGTTGCCGCGGCGTCGCTCGCCATCGTACAGGCCGCTGAGGGTCGCCAGAAAACCGGTCCTCGCCAACGCTTCCCGCAGCAGCTCGTCTACCGTGACCCGGCCGGCCAGCGTCGCCAGGTCCTGCAGGCAGTCGCGGGCGAAGCGCGCCTGTCGCTCGTCGGGCCCGGTCAGGTCCGGGGATTGAACCAGGGCATCCCACAAGGGCGCCTGCCCGCCGTCACTGTCGCGCGACATTCGCAGGGTCAGCAACGCTTCGTCACTGAGCGCGAAGAGGGGCGAGCGCAGGACACTGGCCAGCGACAGGTCATCAACGGGGCTACGCAGCGCCCGCAACAGGTTGAGCAGGTCCAGCACCTCCTGACGCCCGTAGAATCCGCGCCCGCCCAGGGTCACGAAGGGCAAGCCCAGTTCTGCAAATGCCTTTTCGTACTCCGGCATGCGATTGTGCGTGCGAAACAGCAGGGCCACGTCAGCGTAATCGAGAGGCCGGGTCTCGCCGGACTCACTGTCGAACATCGGGCAATTCCCCGCCACCAACTCTTGCAGTCTTTTTGCGAGAACACGCGCCAGCCGATCGCGACCCTCTTCCGCACTGAGTCCGGCCGCCTTGTGGTCCATCAGCATGAATTCCAGGGCCGGATGGTCTCCGGGCGCTCGCCTGCGTTCCGACTCCATGGGCTCATGCCTGCTGTCCGGCAGGGCCACGTCATGGATTCTGTTCAACAGGTCCAGCAGGGGTTGGTGCGAACGGAAGGACTGCGAGAGATTCACCCGCATCCCGCCAGCGTCCCTGACCTCCTCCAGAGCTTTTTCGAAATTGCCGACGTCCGCGCCACGGAAGCCGTAGATGCTTTGGCGCGGGTCGCCGACGATGAACAGTCGTCCCGGCTCCCGGGGGTCCGCCAGGGCGCGGTGCGAACCGCTATCTCCTGGCTTGAGGAGTCGGTACTGTTGACCCGAGATGAAAACC
>DAOUIB010000259.1:0-7516 GCA_034428275.1 Anaerolineae bacterium | reverse complement strand
CGCGAAGCAGGCGTCGTGGCGCCTGGCGCGCAACAGGGTCCACAGGAGTCGGTAAAACCTGAAGGCGCGTCGCGCTTCGCTGTAACCCCGTTCCTTGCCCAGCGAATACACGCGCACGTTGGCGGCCACGTCCACGCGGCCTGTCCGCATCGAAATCACGTCAATGTATTCGCAGTGTTGCGCCAGGGCATTGATCCATTCCGTGGTGAAGCCCAGATTGGGGGCGTCGGCGTCGGTCGCCAGATTGAACCACAGCAGGCGCAGTGGCCGCTCTTTCACCGCTGTGCCTCGTTCCAGGCCAGCACAAACAGGTCGCCATAGTGTTTCACGTAGGTTTCCGCCGAAAAATAGCCAGACGCAAACTCCCGCGCTCTCTCGCCCATGCGATCAAGGTCCGCTTCCTGGAGTGCATGCACCATTTTGTCCGCCAGCGCATTGACGTCGCCGGGGGGCACCAGCCAGCCGGAAACGCCATCCTCGACAATTTCCGGGATGCCGTCAACCGCAGTGGCGAGCACCGGTGTGCCGCAGAGCATGGCTTCGACCAGGACCTTGGGCAGCCCTTCGCTGTAGCTCGGCAACACCAGCAGGCGGGCCCGCGCCATGGCGACGGCCAGTTCCGCCTGCGGCAAGGTCCCGCTGATCGTGACCCGCGATTCCATGCCAAGCTCCCTGACCTGGCGATGCAATCCGGTCGCATAGTCCCGGTTGGCCGCCTCGCCAACAATGCGCAACTGTACCTGCGGCACGTCGTCGGCGATCCTGGCGAAGGCCTCGATCAATTCCCGAATGCCCTTGCGCGGAATCAGCACGCCGGCATAGAGCAATTCCTGACGCTGCGAGACCGCCTGCTGCGCCTGTGGCGCATGAAAGAGAGACGCGTCCGTCCAGCTCATGAATTGTCGCAGGGGCTTCCCGGGGGCGAATTCCCGCAACTGCCCGGCCGATGAGGCGGAAACGGCCCGCAGGGCATCCGCCCGGTTAAGGCTGTAACGCGCCAGGCGCCTGATCAATCCGTGCCACAGGCCGGGCATGGGCATTCGCCTCTGCCCCACAAAGCCCTTCACGAAATCGCCGCGGGTTTCCACGACCAACGCCACCGGTCGACCCGCAAGGCACGCCACGGACTTCGCCAGCGCCGCCGCCGCGCCGATGACGGGATCATGGGCGATCAATAGGTCAATCCGCCGCGCGAATACCAGCCACAGCACGACCGGCGGCACCAGCAGCCAGGCCGTCAGCCAGCGCAAGGGCGCGAGCGGCAGGGACGGCCATTGAATGAAGCGCGCGTGTTCCCTGAAGCATTGAGGTCGCAGGCCTGGCGCAAAACTGGTGACGACGATCTCCACGCCCAGGTCTTCTGTGAGCCGACGCCACTTGCGCGCCTGTCCCGCTTGCAGCGGTTGCGTATAGCGCATCGTATCCACCCAACACACACGAAGACCGCGCGCGTCGTCCCGCGTTTTCATGAAAAGGCGTTCAGACGCGGACGACCGCCACGTCGCTGCGGCCCTTCTGCGTCGTGTTGAACGAAATCCAGCGCCCGTCCGGCGAGCTGAGGGGATGGGGATGCGTGGTCTGCCCGGGCAGGCTGCCCCATTCTGTGTTGTGCCCGGCAATGACCTCAATTCGCGGCAGTTCAGCATCGAAATAAAGCCAGACCAGCAGATTGTCGCTGACGTTGCCATCCAGCAAAAGGGCCTCCCTGCCCGCCATGGCCGAGACATGACCGTAGTGGCGGGCGTCAGGCATCTCATATTCGCGCAACACGTCGCCCCCGGACGTACAGACACCCAGTATCCAGCCCCCGTCCCGGCGGTTTCGTCCGTGATACAGCACCCGCTCGCCGTCAAAAGACCAGACGGCGTGCGTATGGTCGCAGTTACGGTTGCGCGCCGCCAGCTCGGTCAGCGTCTGGCTTTCCAGCCTCAGGGACCAGATGCGCGTCGTGCGCCCGTCGCCGCCGCTCCAGTAACGCGGCGGAAAATCGCGGTCCAGGAGCAGCAGGTCGCTGTCCGTCGGCGAATATTCCGCGTGAAAGCTGCGGCAGCCATCCTCTTGCCACACAACCTCGACCTCGCCGCCGGCCAGGGGCAGCGACGCCAGGCGCAATTGCATGCCCTGACCATCGGCGAAGTGTTCAAAATAGTGTTTCGTCACGCGTGTGCCGGCTGCGATTTCGGGATGCAGCGTGGAGAGCGGCAGCAATACCCGGTTTTCGTCCCCGGACACGCCAGGATAGCCCAGCTCCCACGGCCCGGTGTCGGCGATCAGAACGCGTTCCTCCAACGTGTCCAAATGGACTGCATGCAATGAGCGTTCGCCGGTATAGACCAGCCAGCGGCTACGCGGCGCCAGACACATGCGAGGATAGGGGCCGCCCTGAATGTGGGCGCAGAAACCGTAATCGGCCACCGCTTCGGTGAGTTGCGTGATCTCGCCGGTCGCCACCTCGACCTTGCAAAAGGCGCCGCGGTTTTCGCGCAGGGTCCAGAAGACCAGAAACTCGCTGTCCGCAGTGAAGCCGATGTTCGTGTGATAGTTGGGAGTCTGGTTGATTTCACCGAGCGTGGTCAGGCGGCGGCAGGCGCGCAGCGTCCAGGCATCGCGCCAGGTTTCGCTTTCATTCCACTGTTCGCCTTTGCGGGCCGGCATCGGCATCCCTGCGCCTGGACTTCCACAGATTGTATCCCCGGACTCAAGGATTCACACTGCCCGTGCTTCACTGCAGGCTGTATACTGGGCACCCGTTCCACCTCTGGTCATGATGGTTGGAAGGGACCCCATGCCAAACAACTTCTGGAATGACGACAAGGCGGCCGGACTGCCGGACCTGGACGGTCTTGTCTACCGCAGCAACATCCTGGGACTTGACCGCGCCGTGGTCAACATCTTTGGCGGCAACACCAGCGCCAAACTGCGCATGGCCGATCACGTTGGTCGCGAGCAGGAAGTGCTGGCCGTCAAGGCCTCCGGTTCCGATGTATTGACCATCACCGAGCCGCAGTTCGCCCTGTTGAAGATGGACGAAATCGAGCCGCTTTACCGGCGCGATGAAATGAGCGACGAGGAAATGGTCGCTTACCTGGAGCGCACCTGGTTCGAACAGGGACGACCGCGCCAGAGCATCGAGACCCTGCTGCACGCCTTCGTGCCCCACAAACACGTCGATCACACGCATCCCGACGCCATCATCAGCCTGATGTGCGTCACAGATGCCGCGGAGGAGGCGCGTCGCGTCTACGGCGAGCGGGCCGCCTACGTGCCCTATATCCGTCCCGGCTTCACGCTCAGCAAATGGATCGGCGGCATGGTGCGAGACAATCCGGCCATCGAATGCATGGTGATGGGCAAGCACGGCCTCGTCACCTGGGGGGACGACAGCAAGTCCTGCTACGAGAGCAGCATGCGCATCATTCAGGAGACCGAGGACTATCTGGCGGACCGGCGCAGGGGCAGGAAGGTCTTCGGCGAGATGACCGTGCCCGGCCTTTCCTCAGAGGAACGCGAAGACGTCCTCGCCGCTGTCCTGCCGGTCATTCGGGGAGCGGTCTCTTCCCGCCGCAGCGCGATCCTGCAGACCGACGGCAGCGACAGCGTGCTCAACATGATTGGCAGCGAAAAGACCGCCGCCGTCAGTCAGATCGGCGCCGCCTGCCCCGATCATCTGGTGCACGTCAAGCGTCAACCGCTTTTCGTAGACTGGAAACCGGAGGACGGCGCGGCCCTGCTTGCCGACAGAATTCGCCAGGGCATCGCCGACTACGAGGAACGCTACGTCGCCTATTTCGAAGAGAACAGGAACCCGGGCGATGAACTGCGCGACGCCGCGCCCAGGGTCATCCTTATTCCGGGCCTGGGCATGGTCAACACCGGCAAGGACGTCGCCAACGCCGACGTCAGCCGCCAGCTTTATCACCGCGCCATCGCCGTCATCGGCGATGCAGAGGCGCTCGGCGGCTTTGTCAGCCTGACGCCCAACGAAGCCTACAACATCGAGTACTGGCCGCTGGAGCTTTACAAGCTGAAACTGGCGCCGCCCGACCGCGACTTCGCCGGCAAGGTCGTGCTCATCACCGGGGCGGCCAGCGGAATCGGCCGCGCCACCGCTTTCCGCCTGGCACAGGACGGCGCGCACGTCGTGGTGGCGGACATTAACCGTGAGGGCGGGGAAGAAACGGTCGCCGACCTGGAAGCAAAGTTTGGCGCGGACCGCGCCCTCTTCGTGCACACCGACGTCACGAGTGAGGCGGCAGTTCAGGACGCCCTGCGACAGACCGTGCTGAAATACGGCGGGCTCGACGTGCTGGTCAACAACGCCGGCATCGCCGGCGGCGCGCCGATTGAAGACACCTCGCTGGAAATGTTCCAGCGCAACGTGGATATCCTGATCACCGGCTACTTCCTGATGGCGCGCGAGTCTTTCAAAATTATGAAGGCCCAGGGCGTCGGTGGCTGTATGGTCTTTGTGGGCAGCAAGAACAGCGTGGCGGCCGGCAAGGGCGCCGCCGCCTACAGCGCGGCCAAGGCCGCCGAGGTGCACATGGCCCGTTGCCTCGCCGAGGAAGGCGGCGCTCACGGAATCCGCGTCAACTCAGTGCTGCCGGACGCCGTCATTCGCGGCAGCAGCATCTGGGACGGGGAGTGGAAGCAGGCCCGCGCCAAACAGTACGGCATCAGCGTCGAGGAACTGAACGCCTTCTACGCCAACCGCAACGTGCTGGGAGCGGAAATCCTGCCGGAAGACATCGCCGAGGCCATCGCCTTTCTCGCAGGGCCGCGGGCCGCCAGGACGACCGGCACCATGCTCCCGGTCGACGGCGGCGTGACCAACGCGTACCTGCGCTGAGCCAATGAGCTTCACACACGATACCTGGGTCGGCCCCTTCAGCTGGCGCTATGGCAGCCAGGAAATGCGACAACTGTGGTCGGAGACCCACAAGCGTCGGCTGTGGCGCCGCATCTGGGTGGCGCTCGCGGAAGCCCAGCTGCGCGCCGGCCTTGTGCAGCAGGCGCAGGTTGAAGACTTGCGGTCCCGCGCCGACGACGTTGACATCGATCGCTCCCATGAACTGGAAGCGACCCTGCATCACGACCTGATGGCCGAGTTGCGCTGCTTCGCGGAGCAATGCCCGCTCGGCGGGGGCATCCTCCATTTGGGCGCCACCAGTATGGACATCGAGGACAATGCCGACGCCCTGCGCCTGCGCTCTTCGCTGACCCTGCTGGGCGAAGCCTTGCGTGACCTGTTGCTCATCCTGGCGCGAAAGACGGAGGAGGAAGCGGAGCACGTCTGTATCGGCTGGACGCATTTGCAGCCGGCGGAACCCACGACGGTCGGCTACCGCCTGGCCGGCTACGCGCAAGACCTGCTCGCGGATTACGAAGCGCTACTTGACCTCCGGGACGGCCTGAAGGGCAAGGGCTTCAAGGGGGCGGTCGGTACGGCGGCTTCCTGGCAACAATTGCTTGAGGGCAAGACCCTGACGGCGGAAGCGCTGGAAGCCGACATCATGGAGAGCCTGGGGTTGGCCGCCTACCCCGTCGCCACCCAGACCTGCAGTCGCCGACAGGACTGGCAGTACGTGACAACGCTGGCCGGCATCGGCATGACCCTCTACCGCATGGCCTTCGACCTGCGCCTTTTGCAAAGCCCGCCTGTCGGAGAATGGGCGGAACCCTTCGGCGCCCAACAGGTCGGTTCCTCGGCCATGCCTTTCAAACGCAACCCGGTCAACGCCGAAAACATCGACAGCCTGGCGCGATACCTGGCCGCCCTGCCGCCCGTGGCCTGGGACAACGGCGCCCACAACCTGCTGGAACGCACCCTCGACGATTCCGCCAACCGCCGCATCGTGCTGCCCCAGGCCAGCCTGTGTTGCGACGAGTTGCTGCGCCGCACGCGGCGAATTCTGAAGGGTCTGCGCCTCGACGAAACGGCAATTGGCCACAATCTGCAGCGATACGGGACCTTTGCCGCCACGGAGCGAGTCTTGATGGCGGCCTGCCTCGCCGGCGGCGATCGCCAGCACCTGCATGAAATCATCCGCGGCCACAGTATGAACGCCTGGCAGGCCCTTTCCCGCGGCGAGCCCAACCCTCTGACCGACTCGCTATGCGGGGAAGAGGAGTTGCTTCGATTGCTTCCGGGCGCCCGCATCCGTGAACTCATGCGTGCACAGGACTACGTTGGTGACGCGCCAGGCCGCGCCCGGGCCATGGCCGGGCGTGTCCGGGCCGCTTGCGCCCCGGTGTTTTGAGCAAGCGATGAGACGGGCGGGCGTGCGCACAGCTGACAGGGAGAATGCAGCAAATCCCATGGCCCGACGCCCCGGCCGACGCCCCTGCGGTGGACGGTCAGGGCAGCAGACAGCATGGACGCCAGTCACCGCGGAAGGTGACTTTTTTTTGGAACCGGGAGGGTAAATGGAGACAGAATCGCGGCTGGCCGATACCCGTCGCGCCATGGACTTCGCCAGTCTGTTCGTACCGCCGCGAATTGATGGGGACTTCACCGGCAAACACATCCTGTCGGTGGAACAGTTCTCGCGCCAGGACCTGCGAGTCCTCTTCGACGCCAGCACCTCGCTCAGGAAACGCTCGCGCCAGCATGACCGTGGCCTGACCGAGATATGCAGCGGCAAAATCATGGCCACGCTGTTTTTCGAAGCCAGCACACGAACGGACATGTCCTTTCAGGCGGCCATGCGTCGCCTGGGCGGCGAAGTCGTCGGCGCCAGCAATGGCGTGCGCTTCTCCTCGGTGTACAAGGGCGAAAATCTGGCGGACACCGTGCGCGCCGCCGGTTGCTACGCCGACGTCATCGTGCTGCGTCACCCGGAAGTCGCGTCCTCCCTGGAAGCCGCCTGGTACCTCGACAGACTTGAAGAAAAAATCGGGCGCCGTCCGGTCGTCATCAGCGGCGGCGACGGCATCGGCGAGCACCCCAGCCAGGCGCTTCTCGACCTGTACACCATTCTTGACCAGAAAAGCAGCATTGACGGCCTGAACATCACCATGGTCGGCGACCTGCGCCACGGGCGCACCGTTCACTCACTGGCGAAACTGGTGGCCAGGCTGGAAGGGAAGGGCGTTGCCGTCAATTGCGTGTCTCCACCTTCCCTGCGCATGCCGGCGGAGGTGGTGGCCCAAATGCAGGACGGCCAGGTCCGCGTGTATGAGACTGCCGACCTCGACGAGGTGCTGGGCGACAGCGACGTCATCTACTGGACGCGGGTCCAGGAGGAGCGCTTTGCCGAGCGCGCCGACTACGAGGCCATCCAGGACGGCTTCATCATGACGCCGGAATTGCTGAACTGCGCCCGGGATGATGCCATTCTCATGCATCCCCTGCCGCGCAAGCATGAAATGGGGCCGCCCGAATCGCACGACGTCCTTGATGAAGACCCGCGGTCCGTCTACTTTCAGCAAATGGAAAATGGCATGTACGTGCGCATGGCCCTGCTGGCCAAGGTTTTGCGCGGAGTCCATGTCTGATGCGCCTGCGCATCCCCGC
>DAOUIB010000258.1:0-8298 GCA_034428275.1 Anaerolineae bacterium | reverse complement strand
TGCTGTTGCTGGCCATCGCCTTCATCGCCATCTGGATATTCAGCCAGCCTATGGAAATGCGCGGTTCCATTTTGTTCTCCTGACCTACCTTGCCGGCACGCCTGTGGAGGCCCGCCATGAACGTCATCACCGTGTTGCTCGACAGCCTGAACTTTCATGCCCTGCAGGCCTACCGGGACACGCACGTCCAGACTCCCGGTCTCAGCCGATTCGCCGA
Source organism: Anaerolineae bacterium (assembly GCA_034428275.1). GTDB lineage: Bacteria > Chloroflexota > Anaerolineae > Aggregatilineales > Phototrophicaceae > JAGWBD01. The sequence goes on along the minus strand of DAOUIB010000258.1, from coordinate 8,081 downwards.
ACGCTCCGCCATTTTCGACAACCACTTCATCAGCTCGGCGCCCTGTATGCCGGCGCGGCGCGAACTCTTCACCGGCCGCCAGGAGTTTCTGTGGCGCGGCTGGGGCCACGTCGAGCCCTGGGACCGCCATCTGGCCGCCGAGGCCGGCGCCGCCGGCTGCGTGACCCAGATGGTCACCGACCACTATCACTACTGGGAAAACAGCGCGCACGGCTACTTCGAGCCCTTCCACGGCGTGGAATTCGTACGCGGCTCCGAAGGCGACATGTGGGACACGGCGCCGGTCGACGACGAACCCCGCTGGTCGCAGGCCATCAATCGCTGGCGCAGCGGCAGAAGCCGGCACTACGACGCGCGCGGCACCCAGTACTACGCCAACGCCCGCAACTGGGAAATCGAGGAGGAGTTCCCGGCGGCCCAGGTCATGTGCCGCGCGGCGGACTGGCTGGAAGCCAACCGCGAGCACGAGCGCTTTTTGCTGTGGGTGGAGTCCTTCGACCCGCACGAACCCTTCCACGTGCCGGAGCCCTACCGCAGTCTCTACACCCGCGGCATCGACAGCCCCGACTTCAACCCCTGGCCGCCCTACCAGGAGCCCGGGGAGACGCGACGCTTCGTGCGCAGCGCTTCACCGGACGAGCTGGCCTGGATCCGCGCGCAGTACGAGGGCAACGTCACCATGGTCGACGCCTGGCTGGGCCGCCTGTGGAACCGCATGGACGAACTGGGACTGTGGGAAAACACGGCCGTCATCGTCACCACCGACCACGGACACGATCTTTGCTACGACGGTTTGGACAACCCCACCATCTGGGCCAAGGATTTCCCGCATCCGGAATCCCACGCGCGCATTCCCCTGATGATCTGGCACCCCCAACACCCTGGCGATGGCCGCCGCATCCAGGCCCTGACCAACGCGCTGGACGTCAACGCGACGATGCGTGACCTGCTGGGGATCGATGAACCCGAGGCGCCGCATGGACGCTCCCTGTTGCCCCTGCTGAGCGGAGAAAGCGACAGCCATCGCGACCTGTTGCTCTACGGTCGTTTCGGCGATGGCGTCGTCGTCAGCGACGAAAACTGGACCCTGACCCAAAGTTCGCGCAGTGAAGGGCCGCTCTACTGGTACTCGACCACCAGCCAGAGCACCTCGCCGGACATGACCAGCGGTCATTTCATCCCGGGCGTGGAGCTGCCGCAGTGGCGCGTAGCGGCGCAGCCGCGGGTCTGCCCGGACTATCTCTGGAGCCGCGAGGAGTTCTCACTCACGCCCCGCAATCTGTACGCGCAGGAAGCGGCCCAGGTGCGGCGCATGCAGGAATTGCTGCGCGCGGGTCTGGCGGAGTGCCAGGCGCCGCCGGAAACTCTTGCGAGGCTTGGGCTGGGCTGACGCTGTCTTGAAGGACGGGTTGGTCTCTTACGGGGAACTGGCGCGGGCCTTTTTGCGCCTGAGCGTCACGGCTTTTGGCGGCCCGGTGGCGCACGTCGCGCTGGCCGAGAACGAGCTGGTGACCCGGCGCCGCTGGCTGAAGCGCGACCACTATCTGGACCTGATCGCCGCCGCCAACCTGATCCCCGGCCCCAACTCCACCGAGGTGATGATCCACGTCGGTCACAGCCTGCGCGGCATTCCCGGTGCGTTGGTCAGCGGCCTCTGTTTCATCGGTCCGGCCTTTCTGATCACCCTGGCCCTCAGCATCCTGTACGTCAACAGCGGTGCCCTGCCGGAAGTCGCGGCGCTGTTTCGCGGCATTCAGCCGGTCATCGTGGCCGTCATCGCCGGCGCCGGCTGGCGTTTGTTGCGCAGCGCCTTGCAGGGGCAAAAGCTCTGGCTGTTGTTTGTATTCAGTGCGGCGCTGTTGGCGGCCACGGAGTCGCCGGAAGTCCTGGTCATGCTGCTGGCCGGGTTGCTGCACGTGGCCTGGCAGTCCCGCGCCACCAGGACACTGCCGGCCTTTTTGCTCACCGGCCTGCCGGCCATACCGGGTCAATTACTGCTTGCAGCAGGCACGCCGGGTCTGGGCGAATTGTTCCTCTACTTTCTGCGCATCGGCGCCATCCTCTTTGGCAGTGGCTATCTGCTGGTGGCCTACATCCAGCAGGACCTGGTGGTCAGTTACGGCTGGCTGGGCGCGCAGCAATTGCTGGACGCCATCGCCATCGGCCAGACGACACCGGGCCCGGTACTCACCACGTCCACCGCCATCGGCACGATCGTCGCCGGTGTGCCCGGCGCCCTGCTGGCCACCCTGGGTATCTTTCTGCCCTCTTTCATCTTCGTCATGCTCAGCGCGCCATTCATCCCGCGCCTGCGACAAAGCGCTCCGGTTCGTCACTTCCTTGGCGGGGTACACGCCGCCGTCGTCGCGGCCATCCTGGTGACCCTGTTCGGTCTCGCCCGAACGGCTTTGGGCGATTCCGCCGGCCAGCCCTGGCTACCGGGGTTGGCGCTTTGCGCCCTTTCACTCGTGGCGCTGGTCCGTTGGCAGACCAACGCCACCTGGCTGGTGCTGATCGGCGGCGTGACGGGTCTGCTGCTGAATTCGGCGGGCCTTTAGCAGCTGGCCTCAGGGTGCGCTGTTTCCGAAGAAGTCCGCGCCCAGCGGCGCATGATAGCCGGTGAGTTCGGCGTAGCCGTAACCCGAAACGTCACCCTCAATCCCGATCGCGCCTTCCCAGTAGACGACGCTGCTGCTGTGCAGTTCCTGGTCCGCCAGCAGCGGCCGCAGCGTGAATTGCAGCGGCGACTCGCCCTCCACTCGTACGCGCCAGCCCGCGGGATAGGTCGCGCCGCTGTGCGGGCTGGTCCAGCGGCCGGTCGTCTCCACCTGGAAATCCGTCGGCGCGATCCGTCGCGTGCTGCCATCCGCCTCGACCAGGAAGGCGGCCGAGCCGCCGCCGCCGTAATAGCGTTCGGCGCCATCGACCAGACGCAGCCAGCCGAGCGACATCTCGCGTCCGTCATTGAAAATCAGCGCGAACCAGTCCCAGCCGACGACGTCTTCCGTCAGGGTTTGTGTGAAGAATTCATGGTCCATCCACGAGTCGCCTTGCACGGCGACGCCTTCGCCGTCGAGCGTGAGCGTACCGCGGGTCGCCAGGCGCGGGATGGAATAGTAGTAACTGGCCTGGTGCGGCTCGCTTCCCTTGCGACTGTAGCCGCCCACGCCGCGCAGACGGGGCGGCTTCACCTGCTCCAGCGTGAAGTCGATGGAGGCGCCATCCATGGCGGCGCGCAAACGCATTCGGCTGGAGTCGTCGTTGAGGGCCTGCATTTCCAGGTCCTCCAGCCAGATATGCGTTCGCGCTTCGCTGCTGGCCCCGGCGAGGCCCGCGCCGTCGCGACTGTAGCGCTGGTCATGCAGGAAGCGACCGCCGGCCACGTCCGTTACGGTGAAGTGGGCCATGTAAACCTGGTCGCCGCGCCATTCCGAGGGACCGACCTCGCTGTCGGGAGGGAGCGCGCGCCGAAAAATCGTGAATTGATAACCGAAGCGCCGACCGTCATCACCTTGCAGGTTGCCGGTGTAGTACCACCACTCCGTGCCGAAGTCCGGATGCGGCCCGAAGTCTGCCGGGAAGTTCCACTCTCGCGGCCCGGTGGCGCTGGCAAACCGGTCCAGGCGCTCTTCACTGAATTCCAGCAGCAGGCTGGCCGCCACCTCGTCAGGGGTGGCAGAGACGTCCATCTCGATCAGGCTGAGGCCATAGACCAGTATGGCAAGGATGACGACGAGCGTTGCGGCCAGGCGTCGCATTGAAACTCCGCGTTCCCGTTCACAGCGGCATACTTCACTCTATCATGCCGCGGCCGGCTTCCGGGACCATTGACAGAACTCTCCCCTGCCGCTAACCTGTTGCCGCCAGGGCCTGTAGCTCAGTTGGGAGAGCGCTTCAATGGCATTGAAGAGGGCAAGGGTTCGAGTCCCTTCAGGTCCACTGCCTGCCCAGGCCGGTTGCCTTGCCCTGCATGCCCCCGGCGATACCTGTTGCTCCTTCGCCTGAAGCGATATCCGCAAGAGGCAGCGTCGATGTCCTCAGGTCTCATTTGCCAGTGCGGATCCGCTTCGCGACTCCTTTCTTTTTGACCATGTCAGAACGCTCAGCCAAAGGCTGGCAAAAGGCAGTCAGGGCACCGTCCATTCAGACGCACAAGGCATGTGGCCCCTTCTCATTCGATTCTCCGGTAGTTGGAAGCCAAAAGTGAAATATTCGAAATCTTCGATTTGTCAGATTAAAGTCAGGCGGGCCAGTGTAAGGTAACATAAGGATTGCCTGACTCCAATTGAGATTATGGCAATTCAGGCGCTTTATGCTTGTGAGTCACCCTGCATTCTTTTTGGTCGGGTTACTTTGCCTGTCTGTGAGCAGGAGGCGGGGCCTGGCTGGCCCATGAAGACCAGGAGGTCGGGATGAGTCGTCTGGACGAACTGACACGGGAAAACGAAGCGCTGCGAGAACGCCTGTCAGGGTTGAGCGAAGCCAGCCTCCGCATTAACGCAAGTCTCGACTTTGACACAGTTTTGCAAGAGGTTCTCGACTCCGCCCGAACGCTGACCGATGCCCGCTACGGCGTCATTTCTCTAATGAAAGAAGAGGGGGAATCGCCGCATTTCCTCTTCTCCGGTATGACAGAGGAAGAGAGCCGCAAGCTTTTGGAAATACCCGAGGGATCCACGCTGCTCGAGCACTTGCACAGGATTGCCGGACCTCTGCGGATAAGGGACATTCACAGTCACATCGCTTCCCTTGGCCTGTCCGGGATCGAGCTGCTCACCGCCGGTCGAACACATATCACCATCCTTGCGGCCCCTCTCCAGCACCGTGGCGATCGCGTGGGAACCATCTTCCTTGCCGACAGGGAGGACGGGCGGGATTTTACGCAGGAGGACGAGAAGGCACTGGTGATGTTTGCCTCCCAGGCGGCGATGGTCATTGCCAATGCCCGGCAGTACCGGGATGAGCAGCGAGCCAGGGCCGACCTTGAGACCCTGATAAACATTTCGCCGGTCGGAGTGGTGGTTTTGGACGTGAAAACCGGAACAGCCACTACTTTCAACCGCGAGGCAGCACGCATGGTGGGTTCCTTGCGTATTTCGGACCAACCGCTTGAGCACCTGCTTCGAGTCTTGTCTTTTCGCCGCGCTGACGGCAGGGAGGTTTCCCTGCAGGACTTTCCCCTGTCACAGATACTGCTCGAAGGGGAAACCTTACTGGCCGAGGTGATCGTCCTCTCGGTCCCGGACGGTCGAAGTTTGTCCGCCCTGATAAATGCCATGCCCATCCATTCGCAAGATGGAGAAATGGAAACCTATATCGTAACCATGCAGGACATGAAGCCCCTGGAGGAACTGGAGCGCCTGAGGGCGGAATTCCTGGCCATGGTAAGCCACGAACTGCGCACGCCGCTCACATCCGTCAAGGGCTCGGTCGCAACCCTGCTGGACGCCACTACCGTACTCAGCCCGGTGGAGACTCTTCAACTCCACCGCATCATTGACGCGCAGACGGACCGCATGCGGATGTTGATCAGTGACCTTCTCGACGTGGCAAACATTGAAACGGGGACGCTTTCGGTCACTCCCGAACCCGCCAGCGTAGCAACGCTGATCGACGAGGCCTGCAATGCCTTTCAGAGTAGTGGAAACCAGCACCAGATAGACGTCAACCTTTCTCCGGACCTGCCCTGGGTCATGGCAGACAGGCTGCGCGTCATGCAGGTGTTGGGCAATCTGCTGACCAACGCCGCCAGGAATTCGCCGGGGAAGCCTGCGATCAGTGTTAGCGCCGAGCGATACGACCTCGACGTGGCAGTTTCCGTGTCAGACGCGGGCAGAGGCATAACGGCCGAGAGCCTTCCTCTTCTTTTTCGTAAATTTTCACGGGTCGAGGGCGAAGAGCAGGGCGGCGACAGCGGCCTGGGCCTGGCAATCTGCAAGGGCATTGTGGAGGCGCACGGCGGGCGCATCTGGGCCAACAGTGACGGGCCAGGGCTGGGAGCCCGCTTTACCTTCACCTTGCCGGCCTTTGAAGTGACCGGAAATGTCCTGCCAGTGGCACCCGCCCGATCCGCCGCCACCCCGGCACAAGACAGGCCGGGGGAACGAATCCGAATCCTGGCTGTGGACGACGACCCCCACACGCTCCATTACGTGCGTGACACACTCGCGAGGGCGGGCCACGAACCCGTTGTGACCGATGACCCAATGGATGTGCTCCGCCTCATGCAAGAGAATCCCGGCCTGGTCCTGCTTGATCTCAAGTTGCCGGGGATCGACGGGATCGAACTGATGGAAGAAATCCACAAGGATTACGACGTGCCGGTGATCTTTCTGTCTGCCTACGGGCAGGACGAGCACATCGCCAGGGCATTTGACATGGGCGCATCCGATTACATCGTCAAACCCTTCTCGCCAACGGAACTGGATGCCCGTATCCGGGCGGCGATTCGCAAGCTGGAAGCCAGCATTCAACCCGAGTCCTATGTCTGTGGCGACCTCAAGATCGATTTTAGTGAACGCCGGGTGACCCTTGCGGGCCGTCCGGTCCGATTGACGGCCATCGAGTACCGGACGCTCGCCGAACTTGCCGCCAATGCCGGCAAGGTATTGACCTATGCGCATTTGCTGAAACGCATTTGGGGTGAAAGCAGCTACGGCGACGTGCGTCCCATGCGCACCGTCATAAGCACCATTCGCCGCAGACTCGGCGACGACGCCGGTGACCCTACCTACATCTATACCGAGGCGCGCGTCGGTTACCGCATGGCGCGCGGTGACACGCAGGAGACAGACCAGGACTGACCTGCATCGCCACGCTGGCGGAATGCGCACTGCGCGATTCCCGCGTCGCGTGACGCCAGCGGCAATTTCAGCGACAGCCTGTTCCCGGGCCTGTCGAGGATGCGCACAATGGCGCCAGGGTATTGTCCGCTGCCGGTCTGTTGCCACCTGCGTCCACGGCCCTGCCGCGGACTGCGGCAGAAGGCATCGGAGGAGGCAGGCTTGTGATGCCCGGATCCAGGCCAGCCGTTTGGCGACTGTCCTTCCCGCTCCCCCCTGTCCTGTTCACAGAGCCCGGTTTCGGTCACAATCGGGATGCGATAACTGACGATACAAGGACATGGTGAAATGCTGTTGGCTCCGAAACTGACCCCCTGCCTTTGGTTTGAGGGCCAGGCGCTGGCCGCGGCAAGGTTTTACACGTCGGTATTCCCCGAATCCCGGATGCTGAACGTGACAGAAATCTCGACCGGGCCGGCCGAAGGCAACGCTCTGGTGCAATTCGAGATCGGGACTCAGCGATTTGAGGCCTTTGACAGCGGCCGCGATTTCAGTTTCACGCCGGCCCTTTCCTTCATGGTCCATTGCGATACCCAGGATGAAATCGATTTCTACCGGGAAAAACTCTCCGTGAATGGAACAAAGCAACCATGCGGCTGGGTTGAGGACCAGTTTGGACTGTCATGGCAGATCATCCCGGCCACACCTGGCGACATCATGCAGGGCAATCCAAGGGCGGTCATGGACGCCCTGTTGAAGATGAAGAAGATCGACATCGGGAAATTGCAGGAGGCGTCACGAATGCCTTAAGGGCGCTGCCGCCGTCCTCGAGCGTCATGGGCGCCGGGGCTGCCCGCCAATGACGTAGCCCGAATGATGCACTCCTGACGAGAGAGGAATAACGATGCGAGTGATGGTGCTGGTAAAGGCGACAAGGGAAAGCGAGGCCGGACTCCTGCCCTCCACGGACCTGCTGGAGGCCATGGGGCGTTTCAACCAGGAACTGATCGATGCCGGCGTCATGCTGGCCGGCGAAGGCCTGAGACCATCCAGTGAAGGGGTGCGGGTAATCTTCGACGGGGAGGCGCGCACAGTTCAGGACGGCCCCTTTGAGGCCACCGGCGAACTGGTCGCCGGTTTCTGGATCTGGGAAGTGAGGGACATGGACGAGGCCCTGGCCTGGGCAAGACGCTGCCCAAATACCATGCCAAATGGCGGCGAACTCGAGCTTCGGCCGCTTTACGAGGTCGCGGACTTCGGCGAGGCCATGACTCCCGAACTCAGGGAACAGGAAGAACA
>DAOUIB010000257.1:0-5128 GCA_034428275.1 Anaerolineae bacterium | reverse complement strand
GCCGCGACTCTCCGCCTGGCGCAGGATATCGAGGGTGGAAACAGAGGGCTCCTGATAGTCATCAGAAGCGGGCGTGTGCAGATGCAGGTCGGCGCGGTACCACGTCATGCGCGCCTTGCGTCTGGATGGCAAGCTTTTCGTCTCTCTCACAGCGGCCGACGTTTTCAGGGCCGCAACGGTTTTCTGCTGTTTGACCAGGCGACTCTCTTCAACCTGGCCCGCCGTTTCGCAACAGTATAGCGTAGCGGGGACTTCAGGTAAATTCCACTTCTCCGAGCGAGGCCCCCAAAACGTCGTCGACGCGCTCCGCCAGCACAAAGTCCAGCGACTCGCGAACCTCGCCCGGCAGGTCGTCCAGGTCGTTCTCGTTCTTGTGCGGGATGACCACCGTGCCCACGCCCAGACGATGCGCGGCCAGCACCTTGTCCTTGATCCCGCCCACCGGCAGCACCTGGCCGCGCAGCGTGATTTCCCCCGTCATGGCCACGTCGCTGCGCACCGGGCGGCCGGTCAACAGGGAGGCCAGGGCCACGGCCATCGTCACGCCGGCGGAGGGGCCATCCTTGCGCACCGCGCCGGCCGGTACGTGCAGGTGAATGTCGTTGTTGTCAAAGAGCGCCGGATCGATTTCCAGCGCCTCCGCCTGCGAGCGCACGTAACTGAGCGCCGTCAGCGCGCTCTCCTGCATGACCTCGCCCAGTTGGCCGGTGTACTGGAAACCCTTGCTGCCGGCCATACGCGCCGCCTCGACGAAGAGCACCTCGCCGCCCACCGGCGTCCATGCCAGGCCGGTCGCCACGCCCGGGCGGTCGGTGCGGCCGGCGATCTCTTCGCGCCAGCCGTGCCGCGGCTTGCCCAACAGGTCGCGCAGCGTCTCCCTGTCGATCTCGACGCCGTCTTCTTCGCCCTCGGCGATGCGGGTGACCACCTTGCGCGCCGCGCGCCCGATTTCCCGCTCCAGGCTGCGCACGCCCGCCTCGCGGGTGTAGTCCCGGATGAGCAGTTGCAGGGCCTCGTCGTCGAAGGCAATCTCTGATGGGCGCAGGCCATTCTCGCGCCTCTGCCGCGGCACGAGATACTGTTTCGCGATCTCCTGCTTCTCCAGTTCGGTGTAGCCGCTGAGCTGAATGATCTCCATGCGGTCCCGCAAGGGCCCGGGAATCGGTTCCAGCTCGTTGGCTGTGGTGATAAACAGCACCTCGCTGAGGTCCAGCGCCACGTCCAGATAGTGGTCGCGAAACTCAAAGTTCTGTTCGGGGTCGAGCACTTCCAGCAGGGCGCTGGCCGGGTCGCCACGGAAATCGCGCCCCAGTTTGTCGACCTCGTCCATCATGATGACCGGGTTGATAGACTCAACCCGGCGCAGCGTCTGGATCAGGCGGCCGGGCATCGCGCCGACGTAGGTGCGGCGGAAGCCGCGAATCTCGGCTTCGTCGCGCACGCCGCCCAGGCTCATGCGCACAAATTCGCGACCCATGGCGCGCGCGATCGAAGCGCCCAGCGAGGTCTTGCCGACGCCTGGCGGCCCGACGAAGGCCAGAATCGCGCCCTTGCGATCCCGCCGAATGCGGTCCGCCGTTTCGTCCGGCGCGTCCTGTTCCTCCGATCGCTCGGCGCGCAGCTTGCGCACGGCCAGGTATTCGAGGATGCGCTCCTTGATGTCCCTGAGGCCGTAGTGGTCTTCATCCAGCACGGCGCGGGCGTGGCCGATGTCCAGCTTGTCCTCGCTGCGTTTCGACCAGGGCAGGCTGGTCAGCCAGTCCAGCCAGGTGCGGATGACGCCGTATTCGGCGGCGGCGGTCGGCAGGCGCGACAGGCGCTCCAGTTCGCGCAGTCCTTCCTTCTGCGCCTCCTCCGTCATGCCGGCTTCCCTGATGCGCTTGCGAAACTCTTCGATTTCCGCCGTCTGCTCGTCGCTTTCGCCCAGCTCTTTCTGAATGGCCTTCAACTGTTCGCGCAGGAAGTACTCGCGCTGCACCTTTTCCATACCGGACTGCGCTTCGGTCTGAATCTTGCGACCCAGCTCCAGCACCTCCAGTTCCTTGCCCAGCAGGGCCATCAAATGACGCAGCTTGCTCTCCAGCGAGTCGATCTCCAGCAGGTTTTGCGCCTCGCCCAGCTCAATGCGTACGTAGGTGGCGATGGCGTAGACCAGTTGCAGCGGGTCTTCCATGTTCAGCGCGGAAGAAATCAGCTCGCCGGGAATGCTGGGCACCATTTCGGCCATGCGCGTGAACTGATCGACCACGTTGCGCGTCAACGCCTCGATTTCCAGTTCTTCGGCCTCGGTGTCCTCCGGAATCTCGCTGACGCTGGCCTTCATCCAGGGTTCATGCTCCACGAATTCGTCGATGCGCAGGCGCGTCAGTCCCTGCACCAGCAGGCGCAGGGTGCCATCCGGCGCGCGCGACAGACGGTGGATGGACGCGCGCGTCCCCACGCGGCAGACCTCATCCGGCCCTGGCGTCTCGTTGTCGGGGTCCATGGAGGCCACGAGGCAAATGACCCGGTCACCGTTGACCGCGTCATCCACCAGCTTCATGCTGCGGGGCTGGCCGACGGTCAGCGGCACCGCCGTCTGCGGGTAGACGACCAGTCCGCGCAGCGGCAGCACCGGCAACTCCAGTGGCTGCGGCGCAGCTTCGTCCTTTTCGCCATCTTCGGCCGCTTCAGCGCCGTTGACGACCGCGTTTTCGCTGACTTCCAGCGTTTCTTCGTGATCCGCGACGGGGTCGCTCATGCTGTGGTCCAGGTTTTTGGCGGGATAACCCTGTTGCAGGGTACCTGAACATTGTGGCACAGGGGAGTTAACGTCGCGTTGGAATCCGCGCCCGTCCCGCGAATGGCCATGCGCACAATTCACCAGTCACCGGCGTAGGCGACGCTCCAGGGTTGCATGCGCTGCGCCGTCCATGCGTAGTGCAATTCCACCAGTTGACGCAAATGCAGGAGGTCGTGGGCCAGCCAGGCGGCGAGCACGTCGCCGGCGCGAATCCGGCCGCCCCAGGGCGCCGGGGCCGACCCATTCAGGTCCGTTTCGCCCAGCGAGCGCAGCCACTCCAGCGACTCCTCACGCGCCGCGCTGAAGCGCTGCAAGGATTCCCCGAGGTCGCGCTGGTTGTAGCGGCGCTGCAGCACCCAGGCGGCCGGATCAATGGGCGGCCAGGGCTCGTCCGGGCGGTGCAGGATGCAGTCCAGCCGCGTGCGGAAATCCGCGCACTCCTCGTCGGCCAGATGGTTGATCACCTCCAGCATCGACCAGGAGTCCGCGTCCGGTCGCCAGCGGGCCTGCGTTTCATCGACGCCGGCGCAGAGTCGTCGAATGCTCTCCGCCTGGGCCGCCAGCTGGCCGAGGGGAAGCGCTTCAGTCATTGCGGCGGCGCAGTTTTGCAATGCGCGACCGAATGGCCTTGTGCAGGGGTTGCTGCTGCGCCCGGCGACGCTCGGCGGCGGCCTCGCGTTCTGCCACCATTTCCTCTTCGGCATGGCGCGATGCCCGTTCATGCTCCCCGGCCAGCGCCAGGCGCGCCGCGAAGGCCTCTTCGCCGCCGCGCCGGCGGTAGAACAGCAGGCCGATGGCGAGCAGGAACAACAGACCCACGATCGTCTGGTTGACGTTGAGCGTGTTGATCAGCACGACCTCGACGCGAATGAACTCCAGCAGAAAGCGGCCGGCGCAATAGAAGGCCACGTAGGCGATGAAAATGTCGCCCGGCAGTCGCCGCTGCCAGCGCCGGTGAAGGTTGAGCAGGACGAGGAAGCCCAGCAGGCTCCAGAGCGATTCGTAGAGGAAGAGCGGATGAAAGCCGGTATCCAGCGGGTAGTCGATCAGGCTGCGATAGGGCGCGACCCGGCTTGAAGCGTCGATGCTGATGCCCCAGGGCAGGTCGGTGGGCGTGCCGTAGAGTTCCTGGTTGACGAAGTTGGCCCAGCGGCCGATCGCCTGCCCCACAGGCAGCGCCACCGCGGCGATGTCCAGCCAGGGGCCGGGCATCAGGTTGTTGCGGCGCAGGTAGAGCAGCACGCCCAGCAGTCCGCCGCCCACCGCGCCGAAAATGCCCAGACCGCCGCTCCAGATGGCGATGGCGCCCTGCTGCATGTCGAAGAAGTTCTGCAGCATCCAGATCGTGGTGATGCCTTCATCCACCAGCGCCGCCGGCGGGAAGAAGACAAACCACAGGCGCGCGCCCACGATGGCCGGGATAATGCCCCAGGTCAACGCGCCCCAAATGTGTTCCGGATCATGGCCGCTGCGACGGGCCAGGCGCGCCGCCACGTTGGCCGCCACCAGCATCGCCACGACGAGAATGATGCCGTAATAGCGCAGCTGAACGCGGTCAAACAGGACGATCAGCTCTCGCTCGAATTCCATCTGCCTTCTCCCTCAAGGTTCCTGTCGGTAGACCAGCCACAGGCGTTGCAGCGCTGTCAGGTTGCTCCCCAGAGCCAGCAGCCACAGCCCCGGCAGCAGAAGCCCCGGGATCAGCAGGGCCAGCAGCAGGACAAGGACGCGCTCCAGGCGGGTGAACAGGCCTTCCCGCAGTTCAATGCCGGCCTCGCCGGCCCGGGCGCGCACGTAACTGACGCCGTAGCTGCCAACCAGCGCCAGCAGGGCCAACGCCAGATGCTCCTTTTGCCCCAGACTGGCGAAATAATACACCAGCGCCGCGAACATTGCAGCGTCGGCGTAGCGGTCCAGGGTGGAATCGAGCACCCCGCCGAAGCGACTGTCGCGCTGCGCCGCCCGCGCGACCGCGCCATCCAGCGCGTCCAGCGGCAGGCTGATCAATAGCAACAGACCGCCACCCTGCAGGTTTCCCCGGGCAATGAAGAGGGCCGCCAGCAGCGTCAACGCGAAACCGGCGAGCGTGACGGCGTCCGCCGACACCCCCAGGCGATGCAGGGCCAGCCCGAGGCGAGCCAGCGGTCGGGCCGCCAGCAGACGCAAACGGCCGCTCAGGGTTGCAGGACGATCCGTCACAGGCGACTCTTGCCCTTCGCGCCATTCGCCGCTACACTCGCATCGTTCGGGGCGTGGCGCAGCCCGGTAGCGCGCACCGTTCGGGTCGGTGAGGTCATGGGTTCAAATCCCGTCGCCCCGACAGGCATCCCGCACTTCCAGTGCGGG
>DAOUIB010000256.1:0-16590 GCA_034428275.1 Anaerolineae bacterium | reverse complement strand
ACGAGACCTGGACGATCGGGGAGGCGGAACGCGAGCGCCGTGGCACGGACGTCATCATCACGCTGCGGGACGACGGCACAGAGTTTCTGAAACCCTTCCGCCTGAAGGACGTGATACGGCGCCACTCGGACTACATCGCCTTCCCGATCGTCGTCGGCGATGACGAGGAAGCGGCCAACCGCCAGACGGCGCTCTGGCGCCAGAGCGCGCGCGACATCAGCGCGGAGCAGTACGGCGAGTTCTATCGCACGCTGACGCTGGACTTCGGCGAGCCGCGCGCCCACCTGCACGTGCGCGCCGACGTGCCGCTGCAGTTCTACGCGCTGCTCTACGTGCCGCAGGGCGACGGACCCAACCTGCTCGGCGTGCAACGCGAGCCGGGTCTGAAACTCTACGCGCGCAAGGTGCTCATCGAGGAGGCCACCACCGATCTGCTGCCGGAGTGGCTGCAGTTCGTCGTGGGCGTGGTCGACAGCGAGGACCTGCCGCTCAGCGTCAGTCGCGAGAGCGTGCAGGCCACGCGCGTCATGGCGCGGCTGAAGCAGACCCTGACGCGCCGTCTGCTGGGCGAACTGAAGCGCATGGCGGAAAACGAGCGCGAGCGCTACCTCGAGCTCTGGCAGGTCTTCGGCCGCTACCTCAGGCAGGGTCTGGCGGTGGCTGACGAGGAGCGCGAGTCGCTGGAGGTGCTGCTCTTCTTCAACAGCACGCAGGATGACGACGCGGAAAGCTGGCACAGCCTGCAGGACTACGCGGAGCGCCTGGCGCAGGGCCAGACGGACATCTACTACATCCTCGGCGAGGACATCCACAGCGCGCGCCGCAGCCCGCATCTGGACGCCTTCCGCCGCCGCGGCGTTGAGGTGCTCTACTTCACCGACCCCGTCGATCCCTTCATGCTGATGGGTCTGGAGAATTACGGGGAGCATCGCCTGCGCAACGTGGACGAGGCCGACGTCGATCTGGAGGGCATCGGCGAGGCGGGCGAGGAGACGGAAGAGGAACAGGGCGCGGCCCTGGGCGAAAGCGACTTCGACGCCTTGCAGGCGCGTTTCCGGGCCGTGCTGGGCGAACGCGTGCAGGAGGTGCGCGCGAGCCACAGCCTGGTGGACAGCCCGGCCCGCCTGGTCAGCGCCGAGGGCGCCCAGGAACGCTACCTCTATCGCGTCAGCCGCCTGCTGGAGCGCGAGGTGGAATTGCCGGTGCGGACCCTGGAACTGAACCCGCGTCACGCCCTGCTGCACAACCTGGGCGGCATGCTGGCGGCGCGGTCGCAGGACCCCCTGATCGACGCGACCATCGAGCAGCTCTACGAGACGGCGCTGCTGCAGGACGGCCTGCACCCGGACCCGGCCGCCATGGCCGACCGCCTGCTGCTGCTGATGGAAGCGGCCACGGCCGGCGCAAAAGGCGAGTCAGCAGAGACGGGACAAGCTCCTGATGTCACAAGGCAGAAGCCAGACAAGAGTTGACATGGGCCGGCGTTGAGTAGATAATGAGGTCAATACCCCCTGGCATCCTCGAAGTGGGACTCGAATGGAGCCCATAGAGCATGCCAGGTTTCTTTAACAACAAAAGATGAAGGCGGAAGGAAATCCGTGGCTCGCCTCGCAGTTTTCATCGATGGCGGATACCTGAAGAGTCTGGCAAGGGACGCCCGAATCTGGGTCGACCATGGTCGCTTCGCGGAGGAAGTAAGGGACCGGATCGCCAAAAGCACAAACGAACCGCTTGATCTCTTGAGAACGTATTACTACGATTGCTTGCCCTACCGGAGCAAGCGACCCACGGACAAGGAAAACCGCCGATACTCGGAAGCACGGAAACGCTTTCGTGCCATGGAAGACCTGCCACGTTATACAGTGCGACAGGGAACACTGAAGTGGCGGGGCGTTGATGCAAAGGGACAGCCGATATTACAGCAAAAGGGTGTTGACCTGTTGCTGGGGTTGGACTTCACACAACTGTGTGTCAAACGACAGATTACGCATGCAGCGGTCATCACGGGTGACAGCGATTTTCTTCCTGCGTTCAACCTGGCCCGACATGAAGGCATTCAGGTCTGGCTCTTCTATGGGGTGCAAAGCTTTGCCAACGAATTGCGCCGCGAAGCCGATGAACGCGTCGTCATTGACGAACAATTTCTCAGGCAGGTAGAACAGTAACGAAGGGGCAGGTCGGTTCAGGACCTGCCAGCAGGATATGTCCCGGAACATGAAGAGGAGATGACGTCTGTCGCGTCAGGCAACAGGCCGCGTTTGACGAGTCCTCGGGAAGTGGGTAAGGTAAAGCGGTGCGGGCGCGACGTGTGGCGCCAGGGAGAGACGACCCATGTGTGTAGGTTGCGCGACGGCAGCGCTGAAGCAGTTCACCGACGCCGGCGCCGGCGTCCTTAACAAGCCCACCGAAGTGGTCGGGCTGGTCTCGGTCGTGACGCTGGCGAGCAGCGTCCTCTGGATGCTGGACCCGCGCAACGCGCTGCACAAGGTGAAAGGCATGCATCCCGGCGCCGGGATGCGCAGCCGGCTGCGCCATGGCGGCCAGGCCATCTGGCATCTCCTCCTGTTTATGCTGCCCCTGAAGCGCTGAAAGGCGCGCCGGCAAGTCCCTCACAACAAGCCTGACAGTCACAAGCTACCGCGGCTCGTAGACACTCCTCATCTGCCAGCAATCGAGCGCGTGCAACTGCGCGTCCTGCCCGCGGGACAGCAGCGAGACGCCCCTGCTGTCCGCCCGTCCGGGATAGACCCGCAGCGCGAGGCATTGCCGGTCGTTGACAAAGACCTCGACGATGCTGCGATCGACGAAGATGCGCAGGCGCACCGGCTCGCCGGGTTCGATGAAGACCGGCGCCGACTCGGGCGGCCGCGACAGCGCGTCGGGCAGCGTCGACGCCAGGGAAGTATCGATCGAGATGATGCTCTCGTGGCGCACGGGATCGGAGAGCATCGTCGACATGACGCGATGGGCATGCGGGTCGTGGGCGTGCGGCTCGCGGTAGCGGAAACCGCGCTTGTTGAAGAAACAGATGCGCGTGCATTCCTCACGCTGCGGCGAGCGCAGCACGTCGACCTCGACCATCGATGACTGTTTGGGGTCGAAGGTGAGGGCCAACTCGATGGCCTTGCCCCGGACGTCGTCGAGCAGGAGCTCGCGGTTGGCGGGCAGGACGGTCGGGCCCATGTGCCGGTGGTCGTGGCGCAGGGACTCGATGTCGCCGGCCGGCTCGATGTTGAGTTCGTGAGGGTTGCGCAGCGTCAGGCGCCGCGGCAGCGTCAAAATCTGGTCCCAGTGACGGTCCGGGTCGTCGTCAGTCCCGCCCCCGCCCCGGTCGCCGAAGAAATCCCCCAGGTAGTCGTTCATGCGGTAGGTGGGTTTGCCGGGGTTCATGTTGAACATCACGATGACGCCGCCCTCGCCGTCGGGCGCGGCGGTGGGCGCGTGGACGCCGGCGGGGAAGGTGGCGCCGAAATTGCAGCGGCCGTGCGCGTCGACGAGGAACTTGCCGCGACCGCGGTCATAGTCGCCGATCCAGTACTGGCCGCCGCTCATGTGGCTGAAGAAGAGCAGGATGTGGCGGTCGCCGATGGGCCAGAAGTAGGGGCAGGCGCCGTCATCGCCGGGGACCGTGAAGCGGTCGCCCTCGATGAAGGGGTGGAGGTATTCCCAGGTCGCCAGGTCCCGTGAGCGAAACAGGTAGTCGGTGGCGCTGTATTTGCCCGCGGACTTGCCGGGAATGATGCCCCCGGCGAGGGCATGGTACGCGCCGCCACTGGACCAGATGCAGGGGTCGAAGACGCCGTAGGGCGGGGGCGCCTCGTCCGCGCCGGCGAAGGGGATGACGGGGTTGCCCGGCAGCTTCTCCCAGTTCAGCAGCAGGGGGTCGCTGGCCGTGGCCACCATGTTGCCGTATCGGACGCCGTGATAGATGGCGACGACGCGGTCCTCTTCGACCAGCGCCGTGCCGGAATAGCAGCGGTCCTCCGGCCCCGGATGGAGGGCGTAGGGCAGGTCGCGCCAGTGAATCAGGTCCTCGCTGACGGCGTGGCCCCAGTGCTGGCGCGTTTCCTCCGGCGGCACGGCCTGGTAGAAGAGGTGCCAGCGCCCCTGCCAGAAGCAGAGGCCGTTGGGGTCGTTGAGCGTGTTTTCGGGGTTGACGTAATGGTAGAGCGGGCGCCAGGGGTCGTCCGCCTTCGCCCGGCGCGCGGCGTCCATGCGCTGCATGAGGGGGTTGCTGGCCAGCTGGCGTTCCTGCTCCTCCAGGGTATCGGCGAAGCGGAACTGCGGGGCCCGCGAGGGCGGGAAGGTTTTCCGGGGCATAGGGCGCGCTCCTTGGGTCGTGACGCGTTTCAGACTGTAACGCAATCGAATGATCGTTGTGGCGGCAGGGCGGCATGGGGCCAGGAGACGAATGCCGTGCAGGCTGTTGACCAACATCAGCTTGCCGGGTTAGTATGCGAATACTATGCCCCCTGGCATCCTCCAGGCGGGACTCGGATTGAGCCCCTGTAGCATGTCAGGTCTTCAGGAAGGCCGGGTTGCGCGCGACCCGGCCTTTCGCTTGGTCCGGTGGGGTACAGGGCAGGCACGATGGGCGATATTCGTTGATGGAAGTGTTTGTTCGGATAAGGAGGAAACAGTGTCTTTTGACAGTGACTGGAGGAGGCGTGGAACAACTCTGTGATCTCCAGGATGCATTAGAATCTGACCAGAAGCAGACAAGAATCAGCGGAGATTACTTGACAGCATCAAGCAACAGAAAGATAATGAGTTGACAATGCCCCCTGGCGTTAACCTGCCTCTCCAGTCTTCTACGCTGGCGGAGAGCACATTGCAGGAGTATGTCAGGTCAAATGGAAGGCCGGGATGCACAAGCGCCCCGGCCTTCCAGCGTAAACAGGAGGAGTTGGTTTTGGCGCGCCTCGCGATATTGATAGATGGTGGTTACCTCATTGCGATAGCAAAAAGGGCCAAGATATGGGTGGATTATGAAAAATTTTCGCAAGAGGTGACAAGCGCTGTTGAAGAGAGGACAACGGAACCCGTGCATTTGTTGCGCACATACTTTTACAATTGCCTGCCATGGCAGGGAAGTCCCCCGACAGAAGTAGAGCGCGAACGTTACCGGAGGACGAGAAGTTTTCACACAGGGTTGGAAAACCTGCCGCGCTACAAGGTTCGCGAAGGTGTCCTGAAAAGGCGGGACGATGGCGCGGAAGGTGAAACACGCTTTGAGCAGAAACGGGTTGATCTCATGTTGGGCCTGGATCTGGCGACGCTCAGCTTGAAAGGGCACATCCAGCACGCGGCTGTTATCTCGGGAGACAATGATTTCGTGCCCGCCTTCGATCTTGCGCGAGCAGAAGGTGTTCTGCTGTGGCTATTCCATGATCGAAGCAGCACGTCGCACGAGTTGCGGAATGCTGCCGATGAACATGTTGTACTTGACCGCAACTTTCTGAAGCGTGTTGAACAAGCCAAACGTTGATTTACGATCTGCGCCCGCCAGCCTTGTATCTCGACTAGCGGCATACCTCGACCCTGACGGTGTTGTCATGCAGGAACCACGAGGTTGAGAATGAATAACAGCAGCCTTCCAGTGGACACTGCGAACACCAGAATCCATTCCTCCACGCGATCAAATGCGACATCACCTTTTACCCTGCCCCCCGACCTCTACCTTGACACACGCCTCAAAATGGACGGCCTGGACTTCCTCGCCCGCCTGCCGGACGAGGCCGTCCCCCTCGCCTTCCTCGACCCGCAGTACCGCGGCGTGCTCGACAAACTGGCCTACGGCAACGAGGGCGTCAAGCGCGGCCGGCGTCGGGCCGCCCTGCAGCAGATGGACGAGGCGACCATCGCCGCCTTCATCCAGGGCATCGACCGCGTCCTGAGCGCCAGCGGCCACCTCTTCCTGTGGCTGGACAAGTTTCACCTCTGCAGCGGCTTCAGCCCCTGGCTGGCGGGGACGCGCCTGGAGGTGGTGGACATGATCACCTGGGACAAGGGCCGCATGGGCATGGGCTACCGTAGCCGCCGCCAGAGCGAGCACCTGGTCGTGCTGCAGAAGGCGCCGCGCCGCGCCCGCGGCGTCTGGACGGCGCATGACATCCCCGACGTCTGGCGCGAGCGCGTCGAGCGCGGCCGCCACACGCATCGCAAGCCGGTCGAACTGCAGGCGCGGCTGATCGCGGCGGTCACTGTGCCGGGCGACCTGGTCATCGACCCCGCCGCCGGCAGCTTCTCCGTGCTGGAGGCCTGTCAGCAGGGGGGACGGCGCTTCCTCGGTTGCGATATTGAAGGCTGAGCCGCGCGCTATTCCACCTCGCGGCCTTCGGCGAAGTCCTTGAAGCGCCGCATGGTCTTCTCCGTTTGCTTGCGGAAGGCGCCGCGCATGAAGATGAGCATGAGCAGCATGAAGCCGCGGAAGCGAAAGTCGCTGTCCAGCACCCAGCGCGTCTTGCCATCCTCTTCGAGGAAGTGGTTGCTGACCTCGTTCCAGACGCCCTTCGCCTCGTAAATGCCGGAGAAGGTCTCCGGCAGGTCGCGCGTGACGATGGTCTCGATCATCTCGATGCGGCGCCCGCCCTCGTCGTAGAGCAGGCGGGATTTCGCGCCCGGCTGCCCCGCCTCGCCGCTGAGGTGCTCGAAACTCTGCAGCCCGGGCTGCCACTTGACCAGGTTGTCGGGGTCGTCGAAGAGGGCGATGACCTCGTCGCGCGGCAGATCGATGGTTAACTCGCAACTGTATTTCATCCCTGTTCCTCCCTGATGCGGGGCTTCCCTGTCGTGGTTTAGCCGCCCCAGGTCTCGTGGTGCACCACCTCGGCATAACGCCGCCGCCCGGCCGCGCCCAGGCCGCGCCGCGGCTGTTGCGCCGCCGGGTAGCCGAAGGAGATCAGTAACCGCGCCTGATAATCGGTTGGAAAGCCGAGCAGGTCGCGCAGACCGTCCGGGTCGTAGACCGTGCCGAGGCAGGAGCCGATGCCCAGTTCCTGGCCGGCCAGCTGCATGTAGGCGGCCGCCTGGCCGGTATCGAAGAAGTGCCAGAGGGTGCGCTCGTTGTCCTGCGGCACCACGATGACCACGCAGAGCGCCGAGCCGCCGGCGTGCCCGATGTTGTCGCCCAGCGCGGCGATGGCCTGCAGCCGCTCGCGCTGCTGCACGGCGATGAAGTGCCAGGGCTGGCTGTTCTTCGAGCTTTGCGAGCGTCGGCCCGCGTCCAGAATGGCGCTGACTTCCGCCTCCGACAGGGGCTCGTCGCGGAAGGCGCGCACCGCCCGTTTATTGCGAATGGCTTCGCTGACGTTCATGAAGACCTCATCATGTTCTGCCTGTGGGCCGATTGTACTGCATCTCGTCGCCAGGTCGCCTTTTTGCTACACTGGGTGCATCGGGGACAGGGATAACACCTTGAACAGCGTCGCGGGCTCGGCCTTCTGGAACGTCACCTTTGTTCCCATGCTGGACCGGCGCCTGCCGCACTGGGCGCGGCGCTCCAACCCCCTTGTGCGCCGCCACCTCGGCATCCACTGGAAAATCCTGCCGCTTGAATCCGGCCTGCTGGCGCGCATCATCCTCGCGCAG
The DNA here is from genome assembly GCA_034428275.1 of Anaerolineae bacterium. GTDB lineage: Bacteria > Chloroflexota > Anaerolineae > Aggregatilineales > Phototrophicaceae > JAGWBD01. Next base: position 9,000 of record DAOUIB010000256.1, on the reverse strand, counting down.
ACGGCGCTGCTGGCCCTCTCGGTGCTGCTGCCCCTGCTGCTGCCCCTGATCTTTACGCTGCTGCCGGTCGCCTTTGTGCTGCTGCCGGCGACCTTCGCGCTCTACGCCCGGCTGCTGCTGCGCGTCGGCTTTTTCACCGTGGAGCTGGTGGTGGAGGAACAGCGCGACAACACCCTGACCCTGCTGCGCACCACGCCCATGTCCCTGCGGCAGATCCTCTACAGCAAGGCCGCCGCCGGCGTGTGGCGCCAGGTGGAGGACCTGGGCCTGATCATCATGGCCGCCTCCCTGCTGACCCTGCCGGTCATCGGCGTGCTCTACGCGCGCTACTGGCCCTTTGAGGACCATTCCCTCGCCTCGCGCGTCGTTCTCCTGCTCGGCCTGCTTTCCGCCCTGCTGCGGCTGATGCTGGAGCCGCTGATGGTGGCGGCGCTGGCGCTGGCCACCGGCGCGCTGGCGCCGGTGCGCGTCCACGCCAATCTCGCCATCGGCGGACAGATCTTTTTCTACTTTCTGCTCATCAACATGCCGCGCCTGCTGGAGCTGTCGGCGCCCTGGCGCATCGCGCTGGAGTTGCTGCTGCCGCTGGCCCTGCCCGCGCTGATCGCCCTCGTCGCCCTGCAGGTGGCGCAGCGTCTGCTGATGCGGGACCGGGCCACGTGAACGCCGCCCCGGTCGTCGAACTGCGCGGCCTCAGTCGCGCCTTCGGCGCCGGCGAGCGCCGTCGCGTCGTACTGGACGAGATCGACCTGCGCGTGGACGAGGGCGAGTTCCTCGTCTTCCTTGGCCGCAGCGGCAGTGGCAAAAGCACGCTGCTCAACATGCTGAGCGGCATCGACCGGCCCGATTCCGGCAGGGTGCGCATCGCGGGGCGCGAGCTCGGCGCGATGGGCGAACGCGAACTGACGCGCTTCCGCCGCGATCATATCGGCATCGTCTTCCAGTTCTTCAACCTGATCCCCATCCTGACCGTGCTGGAGAACGTGGTCCTGCCCGCGGAACTGGCCGGCGAAGGCGGGTCGGCCCCCCGCGCCCGCGCCCGCGACCTGCTGGCGCAGACCGGCCTTGAGCCGCTGGCCGACGAGTTCCCGGACCTGCTCAGCGCGGGCGAACAGCAGCGCGTCGCCATCGCGCGCGCCCTGATCCGCGAGCCGGCGCTCATCCTGGCCGACGAGCCCACCGGCAACCTCGACAGCGACAGCGCCGCGCGCGTCATGGCCCTGTTGTTGCGCCTGACGCGCGAGGCCGGCAAGACTCTGGTGATGGCCACCCATGACGCCGCCACCCTGAAGCTGGCCGACCGCGTGGGCCGTATCGAAGACGGCGCGCTGACGCTGACGGCAGGCGCGCGGCAGCGCGGACCGGAGGTTGTGGCGGCAGGGACGGGCGCAGGAGGCGGCGCATGAGCAGGCCGGACCCTTCACAAATCCGCCAGTACCTGAGCGAACTGGGCGATTACAACAAGAAGCGCCGCCGCAGCGCCGTCATGAAACTGGGCCTGGTCGGCGGCGACGAGGCCGTCATGGCGCTGATCATGGCGCTGCAGAACCGCAACGAGGACCTCATCGTGCGCGGCCGCGCGGCGCTCATGCTGGGGCGCCTGGGGGACACGCGCGCCGTGCAGCCGCTCATCAACGCGCTGGACGCGCCCGGCATGCAGACTCCGCTGCACGCGGCGCGCTCGCTGGGTCGCCTCGGCGACGACCGCGCCATCGAACCCCTGCTGCTGATCGCCGGTTCCGCCGACGGCAAGCTGCGCGCGGCGGCCATGGAAGCGCTGCAGCGCCTCGGCTGCGACCCCGAGCCGGCCGGCCCCGAGGCCTGAACCCGATAGCTGCGGCAGCGCGTCCCCCTGGCGCAGCGCCATCGCCGCAGGAGCCCGCCGCCCTGTGATTCTGCGTCTGGTCCAGCGCTCCCTGGCGCAGCGCTTCCTGCAGTCCACCCTGCTGCTGGTGGGTGTGGCGCTGGGCGTGGCCATGGTGATCGCCATCGACCTCGCCAACAGCGCCGCCAGCCAGGCCTTCGCCCTCAGCGCGCGCAGCGTGCGCGGCCGCGCCACGCACAACATTGCCGGCGGGCCGGGCGGCCTGCCCACGGAACTCTACACGCAGTTGCGCCGCGAGGCCGGCCTGCGCATGGCTGCGCCGGTCATCAGCCGCCAGGTGCGGGTCGACGGCCTGGGCGAGCGCGCCCTGCGCCTGCTGGGCGTGGACCCCTTCGCCGAGGCGCCCTTCCGCGACTATCTGGCGGAGGGCGGCAACATCGACCTGCGGATCTTCACGCGCCTCGTCAGCGAGCCCGGTCTGGTGCTGCCCAGCCAAACCCTGGCCGAACGCTTCGGGGTCGCGTCAGGCGACGACCTGACCCTGCGCAGCGGCGATCGTATCGCCACGGTGCGCGTGGCCGGGCTGCTGCAACCCACGGACCGCGTCAGCAGCCAGGCGCTGGACGACCTGCTGCTGACCGACGTCGCCACGGCCCAGGAACTGCTGGGCATGGCGGGGCGCATCACCCGCATCGATCTCTTGCTGCCGCCGGAGCAGGACCTCGAGGCCTTGCGCGCCCTGCTGCCGGCCGGCGTGACGCTCAACGCGGCGCAGGAGGACGACGACAGCCTGTCGCAAATGACCGAGGCCTTCGAGATCAGCCTGGAGTCGCTGAGCGTGATGGCGCTGGTGGTCGGCGTCTTCCTCATCTACAACACGGTGGTCTTCAGCGTGGTGCAGCGGCGACCGCTGATCGCAACCCTGCGCGCGCTGGGCGCCAGCCGCCGCCAGATCTTCGCCTTCATCCTCGGCGAGGCCCTGATCGCCGGCGCTTTGGGCACCCTGGCGGGGATCGGGCTGGGGCTGATGTTCGGCCGCGTGACGGTCGCCCTCGTGACGCAGACGATCAGCGACCTCTACTTCTCGGTGAACGTGCAGGGCCTGCCGGTGGCGCCCCTGACCCTGCTGCGCGGCATTGTGGCGGGCGTGCTGGCCAGCCTTGGCGCGGCCTGTTTGCCGGCCCTTGAGGCGACCTTCACCCCGCCGGCGGGGGCCATGTTGCGCTCCGGTCTGGAGGGACGCGCGCGCCGTCTGCTGCCCCTGGCCAGCGGCGCGGCCCTCGCCCTGGCGCTGCTCGCGCTGGCCTTGCTGCAAATGCCCGGCGGCAACATCCGTCTCGCCTTCATCGCCCTGACGGCCTTCATCGTCGCCGGCGCCGCGCTGGCGCCCCTGGCGCTGACCCTGCTGCTGCGCGCCCTGACGCCGGTCACCGGGCGACTCTTCGGCGTCAGCGGGCGCATGGCGCCGCGCGCCGTGCTGCGCTCGCTCAGCCGCAGCGCCGTGGCCGTGGCCGCCCTGACCGTGGCCGTCAGCGTGATCGTCGGCGTCGGCATGACCATCGGCAGCTATCGCAACGCCGTCTCCAACTGGCTGGACGTCACGCTGGCGGCGGACATCTACGTCTCGACGACGCTCTTCGCCGGCAACCGCAGCCAGGGCGACACCCGCGACGTGGACCCCGCCATCGTCGCCGAGCTGCAGGCCCTGCCCGGCGTCGCGCAGACGGTGTGGGTGCGCGCGGTCGCCGTGGACGCGCCGGACTATCCGCAACTGCCGCCGGTGAACCTGGACGTCGTTTCCGGCGACGTCACGCAGGGCAGACGGCGTTTCGCCTGGCTGGGGGTGGAAGACGCCTGGACGGCCCTGGGCGAAGGGCAGGTGCTGGTCTCCGAGTCCTTCGCCTTCCGCCGCGGCATCGACCGGGCCAACGCCCGCCTGACGCTGCAGACGGACCGCGGGCCGCGGACCTTCCCCGTCGCCGGCGTGCACTACGATTACTCCAGCGACCAGGGCACGGTCCTGATGGCGGCCGCCACCTACCGCGCGCTCTACGACGACCCCTGGATCTCGTCGCTGGGCCTCATTCTGGAGGACGAGGCCTCGCTGCCGGACCTGCTGGAGCGACTGCGCGGGGAGATCCTGGCCGACAAAAACCTGCTGGCGCGCGCCAACAGCGAACTGCGCGCCGACGTCTTCGTGCTCTTCGAGCGCACCTTCATGATCACCGGCGCGCTGCAGTTGCTGGCGACCCTGGTGGCCTTCATCGGCATCCTCAGCGCGCTGCTGGCCCTGCAGCTGGAACACACGCGGCAATACGGCGTGCTGCGCGCCTGCGGCATGGCGCCCGCCCAGCTCTGGCGCTACACGCTGCTGCAGACGGGGCTGATGGGCGTGACGGCCGGCGCCCTGTCCCTGCCGGCGGGCGCGCTGGTGGCGCTGGTGATGGTGCGGGTCGTGAATCTGCGCGCCTTCGGCTGGGCGCTGACGCCGACGCTGCAGCCGGAAGCGCTGGCGACGGCCTTCGCGGTGGCGCTGGGCGCGGCGCTGCTGGCGGGGATCTACCCGGCCTGGCGTCTGGGGCGTCTGGTGACGGCGCGGGCGCTGCGCAGCGAGTGAGCCGGGGCGGCGACGGCGAAGACCTCGCGCTCGAAGAACCAGCGAAAGGGCGGCACGTCGAAGGCCAGGCGCCGCAGCAGGGTCAGCGGCGGGCCCTCGTCGCGCTGCTGCGGCGGGCTGTCCAGCCAGACGCGGCCGCGGAAACCGGCCCGGCGCAAGGCGCGCCGCATACTCAGCAGGGACTGCTCGTTGACGTGCACGTGTTCGTTGGCGTCGACGAGAAACTGGCGCGGATCGCGCGGGTACTGCTCGCCCTGGCCCATCAGGCGCCGCACCAGGCGCACCAGCGGGTAGGCGTAACGGTCGTACCAGACGTTGGGCGCGGTGTGGACGATGAGGCGGCCCTCCGGCTTCAGCACGCGGCGCACCTCCAGCAGCGCGGCCTGCAACTCCCAGGGGTGCAGATGCTCGACCACGTCGAAGAGCAGCACGCGGTCAAAGCTGGCGCTGGCGAAAGGCAGTTGACGGGCGTTGGCCTGGCCGAGCGCGATGCGCCCCGGCGCCTGGGGGTCGAGCGAGGTCACCACCTGCTGCGCCAGGCGCAGGGCGACCGGCGCGTAGTCCACGCCGCAGGCGAAGGCGCCGGGCTGCGCGCAGTGCAGCAGGATTTCACCGCGGCCGCAGCCGACGTCCAGCACGCGCATGCCCGGCAGCACCTCGGCCAGTTCGAAGGCCGCCCGCAAACGCCGGGACAGCTGCTCGCCTTCGCTGGCGTTAAATTCGTCGTAGCCCTCGCAGGCGCTGCGAAAGTATTCCTCGGTATACAGGCCGGCGGGGACGGGTGGTTCGCGGTCCATGCGCGTGAGATGAGGTCCTGTCGCGGACGGGGGGAGTATACAACAGGATGTCGCGGGCCGCGCCAGGGCGGCAGGGCGTCGCTCGGACCTGCCAGGTATTGCAGGGGCGACATATCATGTCGCCCGTTCAGATCCAGATCGCCCGCCGTGCCATATCCATCGACCCGGCGCCGACGCGCGCCGGGATGTCGGCTCAGACCTGCCAGAAGGACTCGGAGAGGTACTTGTGGGCGCTGTCCGGCAGGATGGTGACGATGACCGCCGGCTGCCCCAGGTCGGCCTGTTCCAGCGCGATCTCGCGCGCCGCGACCAGCGCCGCCGCCGCGCTGATGCCCACCAGCCAGCCTTCCTCGCGCGCCAGACGCCGCGCCAGGTCATGGGCCGCCTCGGTGCTGACGCGCAGGGGACGGTCCGCCAGGGTCGGGTCGTAGAGGCCGGGGCGGATGGCCGTGTCCATGTGCTTGAGGCCCTCCAGGCCGTGGAAGGGCGACTCCGGCTGCACCGAGACCAGTTGCACGTCGGGGCTGTAATCGCGCAGGCGCAGGCCGGTGCCGGTGAAGGTGCCGCTGGTGCCCAGCCCCGCCACGAGGTGGGTGACGGCGCCGCCGGTCTGCTGCCAGATCTCGACGCCGGTGGTCTCGTAATGGGCGTTCACGTTGGCCGGGTTGTTGTACTGGTCGGCGTAGAACCAGCGCCCCGGCTCGCGCGCCAGCAGGTCGCGCACGGCCAGCAGGGCGCCGTCGCTGCCCTCAAGCGGGTCGGTGAGCAGCAGTTCGGCGCCGTGGGCGCGCAGGATGGCGATGCGTTCCGGGCTGGCGTTTTCCGGCAGGTAGAGGCGCACGCGATAGCCCAGCGCCGCGCCGATCATGGCGTAGGCGATGCCGGTGTTGCCGCTGGTGCTGTCGACCAGCGGGGTTTCGGGCCGCAGGGCGCCGCTGGCGATACCCTGCTGCATGATGGCCAGGGCGGGGCGGTCCTTGACGCTGCCGCCGGGGTTGTACCACTCGGCCTTGGCCAGCACCTGCACGTCATGCGGCAGGCGCGTGCCGGGCAGGGGCAGATCCAGCAGCGGCGTATTGCCGATCTGCTGCGCCAGGTTGACGCTGCCAGAGGTCTTTGGCGGGGCTGCGTCGATCGTCAGCGCAAGTGCCATAGCCGTCCTTCTCCTGCCAAACAAAAACAGACCGTCCACAAAACAAAAAAGGCGCAAACGTCTCGTTTCCGCGCGGGCGACGGATCGCAAGTCCATCGCTCAGGGACGTTCGCAGCCTTTCAGTCGGCGGCGGTCTGCCGGAGGTTGTCGTCTGAAGTGGCTGCTAACGGCCCTGCTTCAGACAGACACAGAGTTCGGTCACCGGTTGCATACCTTCGTTAGGGCTTCTCGGCACAGCGAGTATAATCGCGGGGGGCGGCGGAGTCAAGCGCGCCGGAGCGAGGGGGATGCAGAACGTGGCGCAGTTCGAGCACTGTCAGGAATCCGTGCGCGATGCGCTGATCCGCCGCGCCTGCGCGCGCCGCACCATCAGCTACAGCGAACTGGCGCAACGCGTCGGCCTGCCGCCGCAGCGTTACGTGCTGATGCGGCAGTTGCCGCAACTGGTGGAGGCCGTCAACGCGGATGAGGTGGCCGATGGCTGGCCGCTGCTGGGCGCGCTGGTGGTGCGCAAGGCGGACGGCCTGCCGGGCGCCGGCTTTTTCCGCCACGCGCGCGAGCTGGGCCGCCTGGCGCCCGACGCCACGCGCGCCGCCGAACGGAGCTTCCACGAACGCGAGTTGCAGCGCATCTACAGCGCCTGGGCTGAGTGACAAAGTGAACAAATACCCTGCTTTTCGAAAGAAATACTACTGTGCGGTTCGGGATGTGCTTGTCGATGTAGCGCGTGAGCAAGGCAGGATCAGTTACAAGGAACTGGCGCAGAGAGTTGGTATGCCAGTCAATACATACACGCTCACAACTCTGCTTGGCGAATTGCTCTGTGATATCAATAAGGACGAGCAGAAAGAAAATAGACCGATGCTGAGTGTTTTGGTGGTTAGGGCAGCAGACAGACTGCCAGGCATTGGTATTTTTGATTGCGCTGAATATTTGGGCCTTCTACCTGCCAACACGACAGAAGACGATGAGTTGGTCTTTTGGGCACGGGAGAAAAAGAGAGTTTACAAGACCTGGTCACAAGTGACGGAACGAAAATCATGATTGACAACAGCACCTGGATTGCCGTCGCCATCATCGGCTACCTGCTGGGCAGCATCCCTTCCGCCTGGCTCATCGCGCGCCTGCACGGCGTCAACATCTTCGAGGTCGGCAGCGGCAACATGGGCGGCACCAACGTGGCCCGCGCCGTGAGCCCGCGCGCCGGCCAGATCGTGGGCCTGATGGACATGGCCAAGAGCATCGTCGCCATCCTCGTCGCGCGCGCGCTGGCGCCGGAGCAAGCCGACGCCGCCACCGTGCTGGCCACCCTGGCCTGCATGATCGGCCACAACTGGTCGCTGATCGTGCTTCTGCTGACGCGCGAGTTGCGCGGCGGCAAGGGCGCCGCCGTGCTCTTCGGCTCCTTGCTGCTGGTCGCGCCGCTGCAGTTCCTCGTCAGCCTCGCGGTCGGCCTCGCCCTGCTGCGCCTGACGCGCTACATGTCGCTGGCGGTGTTGACCGGCGTCACCCTGGTGATGCTGTGGATTCTGGTCATGGTCAACGCGGGCGAACTGGCGGAAATCTACAACGTCTACGCCCTGTTGGGCGCGCTGCTGATCTACCTCCGCTTCCTCGGTAACATACGCCGTCTGCTGTCGGGCACGGAGCGCCGCGTCGGCGAGTCGGCCTGAACCTTGTCGGGCATCACCACACAGGAGAGTCCCATGATAGTCGTCGCCGGAGACATTGTCGTCAACGAAGGCACGCGCGAGCAGGCCATCGCCGCCATGATCGCCGTGGCCCACGCCACGCAGCAGGAGGCCGGTTGCATCCGCTACAACTTCTTCGCCCATCTTGAGGACGAGCACCGCTTCCTGGTCTACGAGGAGTGGGAGAGCCAGGCGCAGCTCGACGCCCACCTCTCGGCCGACAACCCGCCGGCGCACATGGTGGCCTTCCGGGCGGCCAACGAGGGCGTGCGCAAGTCCTCCAACGTGAAGTTCATGACGGCCAGCGTCAATCCCTGACGCGCGTGACTTGCGCGGGCGCGCGAAAAGGTTATAATGTTCCCATCTGTCAAGGTAGACGAGGAGGTGATCCTGATGAGCGATCAAGGTAAGGTGGAGGTACGGCTCCGCTAGGGTACTCACCTCTGTAACGCGGGGGTGAGTGGACACCGCGGAGCGGTGTCAGCCACCCGACCTTCGCAAATTGCGGCCCAGGCTAATCCCCTGGGCCGCAGCCTTTAACGCACGTCCTTGCGATTGTCCGGCTCGGAAGGGGCAGGCCATAGTGCCGCCGTGTGCCGCCGAACGGCGCCGCCCTGACCCGGTCGTCTGCCGCTGCAAATTAAAAGAGTCGGGGACATATTGCCGCAGGAGGTCCAGGCAGTCCCTGAAGTTCAGCCGCTTCGCTCGCAGCTATCCCGCGATCCGTGAGAAAATCAGCGCCACAGCAGCGATCTGCACACCAACCAGAAGGCTTGCCAGCAAACGTAATTCGCCGCGCAGCCCCTTTATCTCGCCGCGCAATTCACCGCGCAGGCTTTCCACGTCGGCTTTGGTCGCCAGATGTTCGTATGCGCCTTCCAGGCGCGCCACCTTGAGTTCCGTCGGGGACAATTCAG
>DAOUIB010000255.1:0-3002 GCA_034428275.1 Anaerolineae bacterium | reverse complement strand
GGCGACAGGAAAATCGACTCCGGCTATCGCGCGCGTCTGCTCGAGCATCGCGCCGACGAGACGCAGGACCTGCTCCGGCTGGAGCTGGCCGAGGCCTGGGACGAGTCCGCCGACCTGGAGTCGCTGGAGCGGACGGTCGTGCTGCAACGCGACTGTCCTGCCGGTCGCATAGAGCTGCTGGACGAGGTGCGCTTTGCCAGCGGCCCCGGCATGCTGGAGAGCGTGCTGATCACATTTGGCGAAGTCGAGGAAAGTGAGGGCCGGGTCACCATTCGCGGCGAAAGGGCGGCCCTGCAAGTGGACTTCGACGCCGGGGACCTGCAACTGCGGACAGAACTGGTGCCCCAGGTGCCGCTCTTTGAGGAGAAGCGGGACCTGCGGCGCGTCATTTTCGCGTTTCGCGAGCCCCGTCAGGAGGGCAGCATCCGACTGGACATTGCGCCCCTGGCCGTGTAGCGGGGCCCAGGCTGACCGGCAGGAAAGTCCGGTCGTTTTGCAAAGCCCTTCCGTTAAAGGTATACATCTGCCTGCGAGCGAATGGTTTCAAACGGCCCCTGGCCGGGGAGGTGGCGGAGCAGCCAATGTGCCTGACGGGCCCGAAGCTTTCTTCCGGCCCGGGATGAAGTCAGAAAGAAGCATGAAAGGTTGAGTATTCATGGTTGAGAAACATACGCTTGATCGCAGACAGTTCCTGAAATCCGTCGCCGGCGCGGCGGCGGCCGGAGTGGCGGCCACGCCACTGCTGCAGGCTGTGCCCGCGGTCGCCCAGGACATGATGTATTCCCAGGCGCCGATGCTGGACGATATGGGCCTGCCGCCGGTGGAGGAGCGTCTGCCCTCCAACCCGCGCGTGATCCCGGTCTTTGAGGAGATCGGAGAATACGGCGGGACCTGGCGTCGCGGCTTCAAGGGTCGCGCCGACATGCAGGGGCCGGCCAAGCTCTTCTACGCCTTTGGCCTGCACTTTCAGTACACGTCGGACCTGAGCAACGTCGTCATCGTGCCCGGTCTCTACGACGAATGGTCGCAGAACGAGGACTCGACCGAGTACACCTTCCACATTCGCGAGGGCATGAAGTGGTCGGACGGTCATCCCTTCACCACGGCCGACGTGCAATTCTGGTATGACTGGTACCAGAACGGCGAAATCGGCGCCACGCGCTCTGTGTTGAACGTGGGCGGTCAGAACCTGGTACTGGAGATCGCGGACGACGAGACCTTCACCCTGAAGCTTGGCGCGCCGAGTCCCTTGCTGCCCTTCAAGGTGGCGCGCGACGATACCGAGGGCCAGCACGGCGGGCCGACCATGGCCGCGCCGGCGCATTACCTCTCCCAGTTCGTTCAGGACCACGAAAACGCCAACCAGGAAATGATCGACGCGGCGATGGCGGCCAACGAAGTCCCCACCTGGCAGGAGCTCTTCGGTACGGGCGGCACGCCGCGCGGCCCGATCTCCTGGTGGGCCACCAACCCGGACGTGCCGGTCATGCATGCCTGGTGGATGGAAAAACCGCTGCCCTTCAACGATCCGATCGTGCTGGTGCGCAACCCCTACTTCTACTCTGTGGACGAGACGGGCCAGCAGTTGCCCTACGTCGATCGCATCGAACACAAGCTCTTTGAGGACAACTCCATCTTCGACCTGTGGATCACCCAGGGGCTGATCGACATGCAGGTGCGGCACGTCAACGCCGGCAACTTCACGCTCTACAAGGAGAATGAAGAGGCGGGCGATTACCGCGTGCTGCTGTGGCGGGGGGCCACGACCAACGCCTACCATCCCAACACCAGCAGCGACGACCCGCGCAAGCGCGCTCTCTTCAGCGACCCGCGCTTCCGCGAGGCCCTGTCGATTGCGATCGACCGGGTTGCCATCAACGAACTGGTCTACGACGGTCTGCTGGAACCGCGCCAGGGAAGCCCGGTGTCCGGTTCGCCGGATTTCAGCGCCGAACTGGAACAGCGCTGGACGGAATACGACCCCGACAGGGCCAATGCCCTGCTGGACGAGATTGGCATGGCGATGGGCGGGGACGGCTTCCGCACGGCGCCGGACGGTGAATCGATCAACTTCCAGCTCCTGCATTCGCAGGTGGGCAACCAGACCTGGCTGGACGAAATCAGTCAGGTGCTCGGCTACTGGCGCGCCATTGGTCTCAACGTCACCGAAGACGGCGTCGAGCGCTCGCTCTACCAGGAGCGGGCCGCCAACAACCAGGTGGATATCGGCACCTGGGACGTTGACCGCAGCCTGATCATTCAGGCCGATCCGCGCTCCTACATCGGCGATTCACCGCAGCAGGTCTGGGCGCCGAAGTACAATCGCTGGCGGACCGGCGGAGCCAACAGCGAGGAACCGCCGGAGGACCATCCGATCCGGCGCATCTGGGCCATCTGGGAACAGGTCACCGTCGAGCCAGACGCCGAAAAACGTTCCGCCCTGATGCAGGAACTCATGGGCGTGCACGCCGAAGCACCCTTCGCCATCGGTACCGTGGGCGAGGCCCCGCAGCCGGTGATCGTCGCAAACAGCATGCACAACGTGCCCAACGACATCGTCGACGACACGTCGCTGCGTAACATTCGCGTCGCTTACCCCGAGCAGTTCTTCTTCAAATCCTCGATGTAAGCGGGCGGGTGGCGTGAATTTCAGGGCCGGGGCAGGGCAACAAGCCTGCCCCGGTTCCTTTGTACATGGCAAAAACAGGAGGCGCCGTGAACATTCGCCACAGGGTGCGCGCGCTCACCAGTGGGCCGCGACACCACTTTTTCGGTTACTACAGCGTGCCCGTCTGGAATCCGGCCCAGACGCAGTTGCTCTGCATCGAGAGCGAGTTTCAGGACCATCTGCCGCTGCCGGGCGAGCGGGGCGTCATCGGTCTGGCCGATGCGCAGACTGGTGAATTCACGCCGGTCACCACCACCGACGCCTGGAACCTGCAGCAGGGCACCTGGCTTTACTGGAACCCTGCGGCGCCGGGCCGCGAAATCGTCCACAACGA
>DAOUIB010000254.1:0-5259 GCA_034428275.1 Anaerolineae bacterium | reverse complement strand
GTCGCGTCAGGGCTGATGCGCGTCGTTTTGCAGCGGGTCACCCGCGGGGAGGTCCACGTGGCCGGTGAGCTGGTGGGCGCCATTGACAACGGCCTGGTGGCGCTGGTCGGCATCGCGCAGGACGATGGCGCGGCCGAGGTCGACCGCCTGGCACAGAAGACGGCGCAGTTGCGCATCTTCCGCGACGACCAACAGCGCATGAACCGCTCCGCCCTTGACCAGGGCTATGGCGTGCTGGTCATTTCGCAGTTTACGCTTTACGCGGACATGAAGCGCGGTCGCCGGCCCGGCTTCACCCGCGCCGGGGTGCCGGACCTGGCCGAGCCTCTGGTGGAACGCTATGCGATGAAGCTGCGCGAGGCCGGCATCGGGCAGGTGGCTTGCGGCGTCTTCGGCGCAGACATGCAGGTGGTCATCCACAACGACGGCCCGGTCACGCTGATCCTTGACAGCGCGGAGATGTAGGCATCGCAATTGGCCTGGCCCATGTTTGGGTCAGGTAGGGTCATCCATTGCCTGTTATTCTAGTCACCGTAGGTGACTGAACCCCGGGGGTGACGCCAATGCTCACCAAACTCACAATACGGAATTTCAAGCGCTTTGGCGAAGAAGTTGAAATTGAATTGGGCAATCCTGTTGTGTTTATTGGTCCAAACAACTCAGGCAAAACAACCGCCATGCAGGCACTTGCATTGTGGGACATCGGACTCAGGCGGTGGAATGAAAAGTGGGCAGGCAAACGTTTGCCTACGCGTAGGTTGGGAGTCACGGTAAACCGTAGAGACTTGGTATCAATTCCGGTACCCGCTGCGAATCTTTTGTGGCACGAATTGCGGATTCGGAAGACGCGCGTTGTCGAAAAATCAAAGCGTCCGACAAATGTGCGCATCGACTTAATTGTTGAAGGTGTATCAGACAATCAAACTTGGACCTGTGGCCTAGAGTTCGACTATATAAACGAGGAGTCCTTCTATTGCAGACCACTTAGGCAGATTGAAGACGAACCCTACAATTGGATGCCTGTTCCAGAAAGAGAAGTTATGGGTACACAACACATTGCTTTTCTTCCTCCGATGTCGGGACTCGTCGCCACAGAGACTCGTTTGCCCTCCGGTGCAATCGATGTCCGTATCGGTGAAGGACGTACGGCTGAAGTTCTGCGAAATCTTTGTTCCAAAATTTACGAGGAAAACTCCACACAATGGAACAAGCTGGTGACTCAGATCCAGAATCTTTTTGGATCAGAACTTTGTGCTCCCCAGTATGTGGCTGAACGTGGTGAGATCGTAATGGATTATCGTGAACAAGGAGCAACCTTGGATTTGTCCTCATCTGGAAGAGGACTTCAACAAACTCTCCTTCTGCTTGCGTACATGTACGCGAATCCCGGAGCAATTCTCCTTCTTGATGAACCAGATGCTCACCTAGAGATTCTCCGCCAAAGTCAGATTTATCATCTCTTGATTGAAGTTGCAGAGGATAACGACAGTCAAATAATTGCGGCAAGTCACTCTGAGGTGTTGCTGAATGAAGCGGCCGGGCAAGATATGGCTGTAGCGTTTGTTGGTCAGCCTCACCGGATCGATGGAAACAGCAGCCAAGTTTTAAAGGCACTGAAAGAGATAGGATATGAGCAATACTATCAAGCGGAACAAACGGGATGGGTCCTCTATTTGGAGGGGTCAACTGATCTGTCGATTCTTCGGGCATTTGCAGAACGACTGGGACACAGTGAAGGCAAGCGGGCTCTTGAAAGACCATTCAAAAGATATGTGGGAAATCAGCCGTCGCTGATGAAAAGCCATTTCTATGGATTGAAGGAAGCTTACCGTGATTTGCAGGGAGTAGCATTGTTCGACCGCCTCGATTATCAGCTTCAAGACACGGAACCAATCGAATGTCTGATGTGGTCAAAACGAGAGATAGAAAACTATTTGTGTTCAATGGCTACACTGGGGTCATTTGCTAGGGCAATGGCTGAGAAAGCATCTTCTGGCCCGATTTTTGTAGGGGCAGAGGCATCCAAATATCTAAATGCAATGCAAGAGGCAGTGGACGAGGTCCAAATGGCATTGGCCACTTTGGGGAAAGGCTCACCTTGGAGTGACAATGTGAAAGCAAGCGATGAGTTCCTTGATCCCCTGTTTAGAGCTTACTTCAAAAGGTTGAATCTCCCTAATCCCATGGCCAAAAAGAGTTTCTACGAACTCGTCAAGTACGTGCCAGACGATGAAATTGACCCGGAAATAACCGACAAACTTGATGCTATAGTGCAAGTTGCACAGCGTGCCGAGAGACTACGAATTCACTAGAGATCGCTTGGCAGGGGCATGCGACCGAACATTCTCTGGATCTGCACGGACCAGCAGCGTTGGGACACGATCGCTGCGCTGGGCAACCCGATCATCCGCACGCCCAACATCGACCGCCTCGTGCGCGAGGGCACGGCCTTCGACCACGCCTTTTGCCAAAGCCCGATCTGCACGCCCAGGCGCGCCAGCTTCCTGACCGGTCGTTATCCCTCTACCGTGCACGGCACCTGCAACGGCAACACCGTCTGGGGCGAGGGCGCGCCCCTGATCAGCAAGCTGCTGGCAGATGTCGGCTACGATTGCGGCCTTGTCGGCAAGTTTCATCTGGCCGGCGGTTTCAAGCGTCTTGAGCCGCGGCCGGTGGACGACGGCTACCGCGTCTTTGAGTGGAGCCACGCGCCGCGCGACGACTGGCCCGTCGGTCATGCCTGGAAGGACTGGGTGGCTGCGCAGGGGCGGGATTTGGGCGAACTCTGCCGGGACATGACCGCCTTTCCCGTCGAACTGCATCGCGAGACCTGGTGCACGACGCGCGCCATCGACTTCATCGAGACCGAACGGCCGCCCGGCCAGCCCTGGCTGCTGAGCATCAATTACTACTATCCGCACCCGCCCTTCACGCCGCCGCGCGAGTACCTGGAGCGCCATGATCCGGCGGACATGCCAGGCCCCTTGTTCCGCGAAAGCGACCTTGAGGCGCAGCGGGCCCTGTCAGCGGTCGATTTTCAGAGCGAGGTACGCCGTCCCGACGACTTCGATGCGCGCGCGGTGCAGGCGGCCTACTATGGCATGATCGAGCAACTGGACGACCAGCTGGGCCGCCTGCTTAAGTCGCTGGACCGCAGCGGTCAACGCGAGAACACTCTCATCCTGTTCACGAGCGACCACGGCGAGACCCTGGGCGATCACGGCCTGTTGCAGAAGGGCTGTCGCTTCTACGAGGGTCTGGTGCGGGTGCCGCTAATCTGGAGCTGGCCCGGTCAGGTGCAGGACGGGCTACGCAGCAGCGCCCTGAGCGAACTGACCGACATCTTCCCCACGTTATTGGACGCATGCGGTCTGGAAGCGCCGGGGACGCAGGGGCACTCGCTGTGGCCGATCCTCACCGGCTCCGCAGACCCGCAGTGGCATCGCGATTTCGTGCGCTGCGAGTATTACCGGACGCTGCTGGACAGGGATCGCGGCTTCGAGGGCAGCTATGCCACCATGTACCGCGACCGGCGTTACAAACTGGTCCGCTACCACGGTCATGCCCTGGGCGAACTCTTCGACCTGCAGGAAGACCCTGGTGAGTTCGACAACCTGTGGGATGATCCGGCGCATGCGCAAATCCGTTTGGACTTGTTGCAACGCAGTTTCGACGCCCTGGCCTTCGCGGTCGATACCGGCCCGCCGCAGAGGTTTTTTAGCTAAATGTTGGCGTGACCGAGGCCGAATCCACTTCGCAGGGCAATATCCAGCAATTTGATCTGGCTGTTTCTGTCATCGATTTCGAAAAACACCACAAGAGGGGGCGCCGTCCCTGTCTCTCCCATATAGACTTGTGTTCTTGCAGAGCGGATTGTAGATACCTTTCCTGTGTCATCGACGATTTCTACCGGTCTGAAAGAGTAAGGGTCCCTGGCAATAGCGCTGAACACAACTTCCAATGCTTCACGGACCGGCGCTGAAGGTCCCAATCCTGCCAGTTTTCTTCGGAATTCTGGTGTCTGTATGAATTCGAAGCTAGTCAAAACTCATACCCTGAAATCTTCGAGCCAGATCTTTTGCATGTGCCATTTCTGCTTCGGTGAGAGGCTCATCAGAAAACAGAGCATATTCGTAGGGAACAGGTTTTCCTTCTCCTGTAAGTCGCCACGCAACACCATGTGACTTTTCGCTAAGCCCGACGGCATTCCAATCCCTGAACTTTTGAATAATGCCATCCACAACGCCCAGTTCAGCTTCGGAAAACAAGTCAGCAGACGTGCCGGAACGCACGACAATTCTTTTCTGGGTGTAGTCGAAGTATTCCCGCTCGATTTCAACGATTCGGCCTTCTTCTTTTAGTTCGTCAAGAGTATTCAGGAAGTTTTTTGGTAGTGGGCCGTGGGTCATGCGAATGAATGCTGTTCCAGTCACAGGCCGCCGGTGCATCCGGAACGACTCCATGTCCGCAAAATAGATGATTTTTGCGAGCTTGGTCCGACCAAAATTGGGGTCGTCCTTCAATTTGTCCGCAATGTAAAGGATGAGTTCCTTTAGTCGTTTCGTGGGCGACATTTCAGGGAATTCGTAGGTAAATTCCTCAGAGCCTTTCATTTGGCGAACCTCATTACAAAGCCAGAACAAATGTTTGACAATATTCTAGAATCTTCCGGCTTCATTGTCAAATCACCGGCTGTCACATCCCCGTCCTTGACCTGACCCGCACCGCCACCACGCGGCCGCGCACAGTCTCTTCGTCGCCGGCGCGCAGGCTGCAGCGTACGATGGCCTTGCGGGCGCCAAGCTCCTCAACACGGGCCCGCAACGCAAGCTCCACGCCCATGGGCGTCGGTTTCAGATAGTCGACCTGCAGGCTGGCGGTGACGCAGGTGATCTCGGGCTCCGTGCCGGGCGCGCGCCCCTCGGCGTCGTACATGGCGGCGATGGCCGTGCCGATGCTGTGGCAGTCGATCAGGCTGGCCAGCAGGCCGCCGTAGACCACGCCGGGGAAGGCCGTGTGGTGGTCGGCCGGTGTGAAGTGGCAGATGCCTTCCGCGCCGTCCCACAAGGTGCGTACTCCGAGGGTCTGCGGGTTGTGGCGCCCGCAGCCCATGCAGATGGCGATGTCGTCGTGGTAGAAGTCCTGGATGGGGCGCGGTTCAGCCGCTGAGCGTGACATAGTCGCCCGAGACGTAGCCGTCGCGGCCCTGGTGGCGGATGCGGTACCAGCCTTCCTGTTCGCCGTGGCGTTGATAGACCT